>CAZNDI010000127.1:0-1508 GCA_964571805.1 uncultured Candidatus Peribacteria bacterium | reverse complement strand
CTTTCCTAACGCCCAACTCTCCTCCTCCCTCCTAACAAACCTCATAACTCCCTCAATTGCTGTTAACATCGAGAGAAAATCCACCTTTTTCCCATTTACCCTTATAATGGAAAACATGAACGTCGACACCAAAAATCCCCTTTTAAAAAGTATGATCAGCGAGAATAAACTCGCCTATAAAAATATTGACAGCACCATCGATCAAACCTTGATTGCCTCTACGGCCCAAAAATCACTTGGAATGCAACTCCAAAAAGAGTGTGAATATGGTCAATACACAAAAATGAAGTTAAAAAAGAAAAAAGAGAACAAAGAAGAAAGTCACGATCAGGTCTTAAAAAAAGAAACCATTCACATCGAACGCAACCCTCTCATCCTCCTAAGACTCTTTTAGTTCAATCTAATAATTGAGAAATCCTAAAATTCTGGTTAAGATAAGGGCCTTCCTACTCAAAAGACAATGGGGGTTACATGAGATACTGGCTAATGAAGAGCGAACCAGATGTTTTTTCAATTGATCATTTAAAAATGAAAAAAAAATCTGGATGGGATGGTGTAAGAAATTACCAAGCAAGAAACTTCATGCGAGATGATATGAAAAAAGGAGATGTGATTCTCTTTTATCATTCAAGTTGCGAGACTCCCGGAGTCGCAGGCCTTGCACGAGTCTCAAAAGAATCTCACCCTGATCCTACTCAATTTGATAATAGCAGTGATTACTACGACCCAAAAGCGACAAAAGAAAATCCTCGTTGGTTTATGGTTGAGGTAGAATTTGTTGAAAAATTTGAAAATGTGATCACTTTAACATTCTTAAAAACTCAAAAGGCACTTGAAAATATGCCCCTTGTGCAAAAAGGATCTAGACTCTCGATTAATCCAGTGACAGAAAGAGAGTTTGGTGCCATCACCCAAAATGTGTCGCAACTGCGACACATTTTGGGTGATGGCACCTATTAAATTCGTTTTGGATAGAGGTTCATTGGCTGATTAACTTCGACTGTTCGACCGCCACGAGGGGTCGGGAACTGGATTCCATGCAGAACATTTTTCATACAACCACGGACCTTATCAGAAGTGATTTCTTCTGACGTAATGGATGAGCGCTGAACTTTTCCATCTGTCCCTATAAAAAATCTAAAACTCATGACTCCTTGAAAGCCTTCGGGCTTATCAGAGACATCTAATTCTTTTTGATAACAATATCTAAATTGAGGTATATGCTCTCTTAAGAGTCTTTTTATAGCATCAGGATCAATGGTCGCGACAGCTATCTTTTCAACCGGAACTCCGGCCACCATCACCGATCCTTTTTGAGCAAGGCCATCAAAACCTTTAGAAGAATCAATTCTCCCCTTTGCTGCACCAGTTAGACTTCCTACATTGGTGGCCACTTTAGCAAGATTCGTTGTCCCTGTCGTTGTTCCCGTAAAATGGCCATCTCCATTTCCCCCACCAACTCCATCGCCCATGCCTCCACCAGTTCCTCCACCGGCCCCTCCATCATC
>CAZNDI010000126.1:0-1544 GCA_964571805.1 uncultured Candidatus Peribacteria bacterium | reverse complement strand
TTTTTGAGGAGGGAGGACAATCGTCGCGTCCCCGGAGTGCACCCCAGCTTCTTCCACATGTTCACTGATGGCGTAAATCAAAACCTTCCCCTTGTGCGCCACGGCATCCATTTCAATTTCCCGGGCACCGACTTCAAATTTACTGATGACCACCGGAGCTTCGGAATTCACCTTGACCGCAGTGCCTAGATAATTCTCCAATTCGCCCTGAGTGTGGGCCACGCGCATGGCGGCCCCGCTGAGCACATAACTGGGCCGAACGATGACGGGAAAGCCTACTTTTTCGGCGAACTTGTAGGCATCAGGAATTTTGGTGAAGGCTCGCCAGAGGGGTTGATCTACTTTAAGTTCATCCAAAAGCGCCGAGAATTTATCTCGACTTTCGGCTCGGTCGATGTCTTTGACGGCAGTCCCCATGATTTTGACCCCCACTTTATCCAATTTAAGCGCAAGATTATTAGGTATCTGACCCCCCATCGAGATCACCAAGCCATCCGGTTGTTCTTTGTCATGAATATCCAAAACCCGCTCCAAACTCAGTTCATCAAAATAAAGCTTGTCGCATTCATCATAATCGGTACTCACCGTTTCGGGATTGTAGTTGATCATGATGGATTGATATCCATTTTTCCCAAGGGTTTTGATGGTGTTCACACAACACCAATCGAATTCGACCGAAGAACCAATGCAGTAAGGACCTCCACCTAGAACTATGGCTTTTTTTGATTTTTTTTCTGAATTTTTACCTTGCTTGAGAAGCGGTGAGCGGTGAGCGGTGAGCGGTGAGCTTTTTTTTGTTTTAAGCTCTTCGCTCTTCGCTCCACGCTCTTCGCCAAATGAGATGTCGTCCTTCTCCCCCCAATAAGTCAAATAAAGATAATTGGTTTGTGAAGGAAATTCAGCGGCGAGGGTATCGATTTGTTTGACCACAGGAATAATGCCCATTTTTTTTCGGTACGTGCGGACCTTCATTTCTTCGGCTCCAACCAGGTCTCCGATTTGACGGTCAGAAAAGCCTTTTTGCTTCAATTCTTTCATTTCTGGGGTTGAGATTTTTGCCAACTGGCCGATTTTTTTCGTTTTTTTGTGTAACTTTTGAATGGTTTCAATCTTCCCCAAAAACCAAGGATCAACGCCCGTTAATTTGTAGAGGGTTTCGATGTCATAACCTTTATTGAAGGCTTCAGCTAAGGCAAAAATACGTCGAGGAGTCGCCACTCTAACCGCTGTTTCGATATCCTCAAATTCAAAAGGATGGCTGGTCAAACCATAGGCCCCCACTTGGATCATTCGGAGACCCTTTTGCAACACTTCTTCAAAACTTCGCCCCAAAGCCATCACCTCGCCCACGGATTTCATTTCAGTCGAGATTTCATCGGACACTTTACGGAATTTATTCAGATCCCAACGAGGAATTTTGAGAGCCACGTAATCGAGGGCAGGCTCAAAACAGGCGGAGGTTTTGCCTGTAATATTATTTTTGATGTCAGGAAGAAGCTGGGGTGCACTCCGGGGACGCGACGATTGTCCTCCCTCCTCAAAAA
>CAZNDI010000125.1:0-1588 GCA_964571805.1 uncultured Candidatus Peribacteria bacterium | reverse complement strand
GTGTAGACGTTCTGAACGCCCTCAAAAAGGGATTTAAGAACAAAAAAGTCATAACCGACCACTGTGCCAATGGTCTGGAGGGTTTGAGGAAGCTCAGTGAAAATGAGTATGATTTAGCCATTATAGACCTCATGCTCCCCGAATTACGTGGAGAAGAGATTCTAAAAGAAGTGAAAGCCCTAGAATTAAAAACCCCTCTCCTCATCCTCACGGCCAACACAGACGTCCGCAAACGCGCAAAACTCCTTGAAATTGGCGCAGAAGACTTCATTCAAAAACCCTTCACGTTTGATGAGCTCTTTGCCCGTATTCAAGCCATCTTAAGGCGCATCCACAACAGCATCCCGACCGAATACCTAAAAGTCGGGGAACTTCAATTGGTTCCTGAGAGAAGAATTGGCATTAAAAATGGCAAAGAAATTGAGTTGAGAGGCAAAGAATACAGCCTTTTAGAATACCTGATGCGCCATCCCGATCAAGTCATTTCGCGCCAAACCCTCATGGAAGAAGTGTGGGACTATTCTGCCTCCGTCCTCTCCAACACCGTTGATGCCTACATGTATAAAGTGAGGCAAAAAATTGACAAGGGCTCCAAAAAAAAGATGATCAAAACCGTTCACGGAGTGGGCTTCATGCTGAGTGCCGCCTAAGGCCTCCACGTCGCTTCAAATCAACAATGAGTACTGCATTTCTTTAGGCTCATTTTTTTGCATGAAGCTATTCAATACATCCACCAAAACATCCACATCATACAGCGCTCGATGGAGGGCTGTTTTTTGAGTTTCAATTTTTAAATGCTGAGCTAAATTACTCAATTTGCCTGGCAGTTGATGTTCTTTAGCGTAGACCAAAGAACAAGCCACTTGGTCATTTTGATAAGGTTTGAGGCCGTTGCGAACCAAATTAGAATTGAGCATGGGGTAATCAAATCGAATATTGTGGGCCACCAAAGACCGATCTCCTGCAAATTCCAAAAACGCCGTCAGCACTTCACTGGGTTTTTTTGCCGCTTCAATTTCCTCCAACGGGATTTTATGAACCTCCCAGGCCCCTTGGGAGATTTTGTTCGGATTCACCCACATCATTTCACTAAAAGTCCCCAATTTGCCCTCCTTGCTCCATTTTTGAGCCCCAATTTCAATGATGTCATCATGAAAGGTGTTCAGGCCCGTGGTTTCGGTGTCAAAAACAACAAATTCTTCCCCCGAATAAAAGCGTCGAATAAAATCCTGAAAGGCAATGATTTTCATAGTTTAAAACTTAAAGGCCAACTTTTTTCCGATCCGCTTTGAGGTAACTTCTGAGTTTCTTCTCCGCCATTCTTTTGAGTTGGCTAGACGTGGGAATACGGGTTTGTTTGCGGTGTGGGGGGAGATAAAAATAAATTTCAATTTTTTCAGCCAAGTGTTTAAAGGCTTCTTTAAAATTCTGCTCTCTTTTGCGCTGACTCATGCATTTTGAAATGATTTCTCTAGTTTTTTTAAAGGGGAGTTGATACTCAGTCGGAATTCTATAAATCAACCGCACTCCATTCATGTGACGGTTTAAATTCTGTCCCCCGTGACCGCCCGAAAAATAAGACACATCC
>CAZNDI010000124.1:0-1619 GCA_964571805.1 uncultured Candidatus Peribacteria bacterium | reverse complement strand
TCCCTCACCGCAAATCTCAGGGATACAAGAAGTGCTGGAAACGAGAGTGGGCGTGCCGCACTGCATGGCTTCTAGAGGAGGGAGACCAAATCCTTCGTAAAATGAAGGAAAAACATAGGCCAAGGCAGCTTGATATAAACCATACAAATCTTGCTCAGAAACCAAGCCAACCAAACGTACGCTTTCCCCAACTTTCAGAGCTTTAATCGTATCAGGAACCTCGTGATAAGCCTCACTGGGGGCTCCTGTAATGGCCAATTGGTATTGATTCTTAGAATCTTTATTGAAGGCCTCAAACGCTTTGATCAGGCCCACCACATTTTTATGATCTCGCCATACCCCCGTATAAAGAAAAAAGGGCTTTTTTAAATCAAATTTTACAGCCAATTCTGATTTTGAAGTGGCTTTTACACCTCCAAATTGAGGGCTAATGCCATTGTAGAGGACTTCTATTTTTTCTTGAGGCACCCTCAGGGTTTCTATGAGATCTTTTTTGGTATTATTGGAAACCGCAATGATCTTTTTGGCTTTCTTAGTGACATTCTTGATGACCCAATGATACGCCCAACGGTGAATCAAGCGGTTCATTTTTTTGCCAGGGAAAAAAGAGAGGGTGAGGTCATGGATAGTGACCACAAAAGGGCGATTGTAAAGAACGGGAGCATTGAAATGTGTGAAATGAACGAGGTCCAACTTCTCTTTTTTAAGGATTCGATTAAAACCAATCTGCTCCCCCAGAGAATAATGAGGAAAATCGGCCATCACCTTTTTAAAACGCTTATTGGGGCAAATGAATTGATCAAAAGCCTCCTTCCGCATGAAGAGAATATAGTCGTTTTCTTGATCCAAATGGGCCAAATTAGCTATCAATTCGGCTGTGTAGCGGCCAATTCCCGTAAAGCCCATGCCATACATGCGAGCGTCTATTCCAATTTTCACAATTTTAAATTTAATATTTAAGTCCTATAAGGGAGGTTACAATTTTGAGGAGAATTAATCAAATCCGCTTGCAGGAATTTTCTGTTGAAAAAAGGTAAAAACTTTGCTATAATTAGATGATATCCCCGAACCCAAATTTTGGTAAGTCATGAGAAAACCGATCCAACATGTTCGGCGGAAAGCGAAAGAACATCAAGAAGAACAACTCCATTTAAAAGGTCTTTTAGAAAAAGCCATGCATTCTGAACAATTGATGGGTTGGTTTGTGGGAACCTTTGTGATCACCCTCAGCAGCCTCATCATCTTCTTCAATTGGGGCAACATCACTTCATTTTTTAGGGGGCCAGAAGAGGATCTCAATCAAAAAGCCCTCATTGAACAAACCCTTTCTAAGGTGCATGGATTTAAAGCGGGAATTTCAACGGCAAAACTCATTGAAGGTCAGACCGCCAATGAATATTTAAAAAAAATCGATAGGCTTTATTCAAATGGCTACCAATTTGGAATCAATACAGCGAAATTGCTGGCTAAAAAGGAAGAAGTAACTGGAGAGGAAAGGCGGAGCGCCTTTTTTAGCAGCCTCATTTTAAGTTATGATTTGGGAAACGGGGAACATTTGACGGCGGGGAGAAACATAGCCAACAGCTCACTTCAAAAAAGTCTGGTGACCAGTTATTATT
>CAZNDI010000123.1:0-1654 GCA_964571805.1 uncultured Candidatus Peribacteria bacterium | reverse complement strand
TTGGGTGAAGGTAATGATGAAAAAATGGAGCACGAGGATGAAGGGGATCGCGAGTTACTTCAAAAAATTGACGCAGAAACTGAAAAAATAGCGGCTCAGGTGGAAGCAGAATCCATCGGCTTAACCGAGCGAGAAAAGGCAATGAAAGTGGTTGATTATGTGGGAGTTTTCTTATTTGGCTGGGGGATTCGAGACCTTTTGCCAGGCGGACACGGGCACCTGCATCAATACCACTATGGAGCCTTGTTGGCTTTGAGTTCGATCAAATATGAGCTTTCTGACCCTCACGAAAAACATCATTTAATAGATGAGACGGCGGCTAATGCCAAGGCCTTTGGAATCATTTCTGGAACCATTGTCGTGGCCGAGGGGTTAAATATGGATGTTGAAAAGGCATATCAAGAAGTGGCAAAGCGAAATCCTGAGCCAAAAGATCGCGTCGCTATCATGACCATGCTGGCCTCTGTATTAAGCCCTGTGGCCACAACAGTAGGTAGTTCTAGCATTATAAAAGATATGTCTTCTGATTTATGCGATGGTGATAAGGACATGATGGCTATCTGTGTAAGTCATATCAGCAATTTATCTGGCTACTTGATGTTCGGAGATCCTCCTTTTATTGCCGTTTGTGACAAATATGGATTTGAAGCGGGCATCAAGTGGCAAATGGAAACCATGTGGCCGCTCGCCCTTTATTCAATGTTTCGATCCACGTACAAGCTGAACAAAATGTTGGTAGAAAAGGAGGGGTTAAAGGGAGTTGAGGCCAGTAAAAAAGCTGCCGCTGAGAGTGTTTCTGGCATAGGTGCCAATCTCCCTATTTTGGTCAAGATGATTGGAAAATCGCTTGGAAACTTCGCGAAATATTATACCGGGGCTGATCTCTCAGATAAATTTGCCCAGGACCAGGGGGGAATTGAAGTGAGTATTGGTGAAGTTTTGTGGCAAAAGGTTCAAAGTTTAGCTAAATTGCCCTTTTCCGATGAGTTCGATGGGGCTTCCCACGAAGGTCACGAAGGCATGGTGACGGGGGACAGCCCTGAGGTGCAAGGGGGAAATGAAGTTTTGTTTGGAATCCTGAAAAATCTAAGTGATTTAAAACCGAATTCTCCAGGGGCAAATCAGGGGTCGCTAGCAAAATTAAAACAAGCGATTGAAGATCGAGATTATAAGCAAATTACTGATTTGGGTGCTGAGATGGGAATAGAGAATATTTCTGTCTTTTCGCAAATCATGAGGGATTTCCATCATAACAATAAGGTTGATCACAGTGTGGACATGCCTCCCGCTTCGGCTTTAAGTCGTTTGAATCCATGGGAAATGTACAAGCGCGCGACAGGCGTGAACAGAATCAAGCATGCTCTGGGTCATAATCTTGGAGATGTGATCGATGTTTTCCCATTTCAAGCAGGATGCGTACCCTTTTTAACCACCGTGTTCAAAGATGTTATGAGTGAAGTGGAAAAAATGGGGGATTTTTCAAAAGAACTTTCCGGCTTTCTTCTGATCATGGCGTTCTCGATGATTGCTGACAATTATGTGGCGTGCAAAATTGGTTTAGAAATTTTCCCTGACAAACCCCAAATCCCTTTGATTGCTTCCATTCAAGGAGGATCGATGACCGCCATCGGCAATATGGCAAATGTGGCTCAGT
>CAZNDI010000122.1:0-1662 GCA_964571805.1 uncultured Candidatus Peribacteria bacterium | reverse complement strand
AGGCTCAAAACAGGCGGAGGTTTTGCCTGTAATATTATTTTTGATGTCAGGAAGATTGTAGCCCAGACCCAGTTTAGCTGCCACATAAGCAAGGGGATAGCCCGTCGCTTTGGAGGCAAGGGCGGAAGAGCGAGAGAGCCTCGCATTCACTTCGATCACGCGGTAGTCATCGGATTTTGGATCGAGAGCGTATTGAATATTACATTCCCCCACGATGCCCAAATGGCGGATGGTTTTGAGAGCAATGTTTCTAAGCTTTTGATATTCATTATTGGTCAGGGTTTGAGAGGGGGCAATCACAATGGATTCACCTGTGTGAATGCCCAATGGATCCAAATTTTCCATGTTACACACCGTGATGCAGTTGTCGGCCGAATCGCGCACGACCTCGTATTCGATCTCTTTCCAGCCTTTCAGATTTTCTTCGACGAGAACTTGGTGAGAGGTAGAAAAGGCCTTCTTTAAAATGGTGTCGAGTTCTTTATCGTTATGCGCAAAACCCGAGCCCAAACCTCCCAAGGCAAACGCCGCGCGGATCATAAGGGGATAGCCAATTTTCTTAGCCGCTGCCTCGGCCTCTTTCATGGTATAACAGGCATAGCTTCGGGGAGAAATGATCCCGATTTCGGCGAGAGATTTCTTAAAAAGGTCGCGGTCTTCGGTGAGTTGGATGGACTTGACGGGGGTGCCCAACACTTCAACTTTATATTTCTTTAGGGTACCTGCTTCATAGAGGGCCACACCACAATTGAGGGCCGTTTGACCCCCGAAACTGAGAGCGATGGCGTCTGGCTTTTCTTTTTTAATGACTTGCTCAACAAAAAAAGGGGTCACGGGTAGGAAGTAAACTTTGGAAGCCAAGCCTTTGCTGGTTTGATTGGTGGCGATGTTGGGATTGATGAGCACCACCTCAATCCCCTCCTCTTTAAAAGCTTTGATGGCCTGGGATCCTGAATAATCAAACTCCCCTGCTTCGCCGATTTTGAGGGCGCCAGAGCCCAGGAGGATGATTTTTTTGATGGATGATTTAGGTTTCATGGATTTTAATTAATTAATTCGTTTCAATCTTTTTGTCATTTCGACCGAAGCGGAGCGCAGTGGAAAAATCTATTCCTTGCCAACGAAGAATGCATGATCGGAAATAGATTTCTCCACAAGGTCGAAATGACAAAAGGGAAGCTAAGACAAGTCAAAAAACCCTGGAATCATTTTCTTTCGCCTATTTTCAAGGCGTCGGATCCAGAGCGAACGACACGTTTATAATAATGTAATGGCAAAATTGAAGGAGTTGGTTCTTATGAATTTTAGGGATTTATTCCTAGGGATTCAATGGGAAAAAGTTGACAAATCTTATAAAATAGATTATTATGGGCTAAATTTAAATAAATTATCAGTAAAATTATGACAGAGCATGGCACACGCACAAGGGAAGTTGAACAAGGAGCTCCAGAAGAGAAAACCCTGATTGAGATCCTCTACTCATTAGAGGGTAAAATTGATGACAAGATTTTGTCCAGTTTAAGGGCTAAAGCTGAGGCAGATGCATTAAGCCTTGCGGCGGCAAAAGATGAATTAGAATTAAGAAAATCTGAATTAGCGACATTTAGGTCTAGATTAGGTGCTGTTGTGAGTGCCTTGAGCGGGGTCAACGAAGATGGAATT
>CAZNDI010000121.1:0-1745 GCA_964571805.1 uncultured Candidatus Peribacteria bacterium | reverse complement strand
CCTTATTGCCGAAGGGGCTTTGATCAGGCTTATATTAGGAGCACAGTGTTTTGAGAGGTATCGTTTGGAATACAGAATTTAGATTTTTTTCAATGGACATGGTGAGGCCTGCCAAAGGCAGGATCGAACCATACATCAATCTTATTTGATGATGAATCATGGATTCGACTCCGCTTCGCTCCGCTCACCATGTTGTTTTGGTTATTTTTAAATTTCGCTGACCAATATCTTTAATTTAAATAATTCCAAGATTTCATCAAAAGCCGATCGGAACTGACGCGCAGGCCGATGTCATATCGGTAACGGACGTTAGGGATAATCACTTTCCGAATAAGATTGTAAACTTTTTGGCGGGCTGACAAGACAGAATTGCCCACTCCGGTTACGACCATCACATACCCTTCAGTACCTCCGGTGACTAGATGACCTTTTTTTTGTGACATTTCGCCAAAATGAAGATGGCGTTGTTCTAAAGACGTTAAGTCTTTTGCAAATGATATGGGCATCCCGTGCGATAAAAGATTATAGCCGTGCGAATAAGGAAAGGGAGGCACAGTTAAAACAACACCGACAGAAAACCCCGGCCGCGTCTTCAAGGTGAGGCTATTTTTTTTCGTCATGTGAGTTAAAATTTCATCCCACCCTTCTTCGTGCAAGGCCTCGCAGACCGCAAAACCCGGGTAACCGAAACGGGAGGTAAATTCCAGGGGCCAAATTCCTTGGCGATTTAAAATCATATTAAGATTGATGTAGCCACAATAGCCACCTTTCTTGAGATGGGGACGCATCTTACTTAAAGATTTTTCAAATAAAATTTCAGCCCCGCGGTAAGTGACAACCGTTCCCATCTCACCGGTTAGTTCCCCCAAATCACCAGGGAAAAATCTTTTATGCTCCCAATCTAATAAAGCCGGTTTTAAAAAATCTTCCCCTTTAAAGTATGCCCCCACTCCGGCTTCCACACCCTGTATAAATTCCATGAACTAAACCGACTGATGTTTGAAGAAAAAATTGTAATCACTTAAGATATTTCAAAAGTTACAAAAAAGGACAGGATGAGACCTGCCGAAGGCAGGATCAACATTCCCTCATCTAGAAATTGACCCGAATATTCTTTCGGAATTTGCCAATGCGCTGTGCCAATAAAAACCTGGTGTGTCATAAATCATAATATTTATTTGAAAGCTTTGAAAAGTTTACAGAGATGATAATCAAATAAACTTTGAGTCAAGTTTAAAAAAGTAAGCTACATCATTTAACACTCGCCTACGAAAAAATGGGAAGAGAGGTAAATGAAAAAACCAACGACCTGATTAAAAGCAATAAACTCCTTCAGGCAGAAATTGTGAAGCGAAGAAGAATTGAAACTGAAATATTAGAGATCAGAATGGCCTAGCAAAAGCGTTTTGGTTCTCAACTTCATGACAGGCTTTGTCAGGAATTGGCTGCCATTCTGGTGTTTGCCAAGGCTCTCACTCACAAGATGGAAAAAGATAAAACGCTGGAGCTGGCTGAATTAAAAAAAATTTCGGATATGTTGCTTGATGCCGTGACCAAGCCCGAGATACAGCCAGAGGCTTGTATCCCGGTGATCTTGAAGGGACCTCTCTCATGCATTCTCTTGAAGAGTTAGCTTCAAAAACAACCAGTACTTCGTGTTTATTTTATTGCCCCAAGCCAATCAGTATTAATAACAATAATATGGCCACCCATCTCTATCGAATTGCCCAGGAAGGTATTAGTAA
>CAZNDI010000120.1:0-1774 GCA_964571805.1 uncultured Candidatus Peribacteria bacterium | reverse complement strand
TGATGAAAGGAGATGACTTTGACCGGATGCTTCAGGGATTATTTGGAGATAAGAAGATTGAAGATTGTAAAATTCCCTTCAGCTGCACGGCGGTGGATTTGGAATCGGGAAAACTAATCAATTTGAAAGAAGGACTCCTCTGGAAGGCGGTGCGAGCTTCTTCTAGCCTTCCCTTTATTCTTCCGCCCGTCTTCTTTCAGGATAAACTTCTGATCGATGGAGGTGTGGTGAACAACTTGCCGCTTTTAGAACTGAGAGAATTCGGGACTGAAGTGGTGATGGGCTCCCGAGTCAACAGCCTGGAATTTAAGCAAATCATGTCTGCTGACATTTATAAAATGTATTACACTCCACAAAAAGAAGGCCTCTTGGCCAATCTTGAATTTGGCTTAAAATACCATGAGCGGATCAAATTTATGCTGGACATCATCCTTCGCACACTAGAAGTGGCTATGGACGATGCCTCACAGTACAGAATTGTTGAAGCAAAACCCGATTTGCTGATTGAGATGACTGTGCCCGTGGGCATGATTGAAATGGAAAAAGGAGATGCTGCCATCGAAGTGGGAAAGGGCTATATGGAGAAATATCTACTCACACTCAAAAAACTCATTTCTTAGGATGGCAAAGGAGTACTTTTAGGCCTGGATTTTTTAAGCTTTGGAGCGGGTAAGGGGAGTCGAACCCCTCTCATCGGCTTGGAAGGCCGAGATAATAGCCACTATACGATACCCGCTTGGCTTTCTTAAATTCTGATCTCACTGATTTTAGAATACTTTTTTAAAGAGTTCAATCTTTTTTTGCTAAACGTCATTGTAACCTTGAGAAAAAGGACAGAAAAAGGTAAATTGACTGTGATGGAAAAATGCAATCTCAATCTCATCAAAGACTTTCTTGCAAACGCTGTTCTCGCAGCTGGCTTTGAGGTGGATTTAAACGATTTAAATCTGGAAAAGACAAAAACCTTGGAGCATGGGCATTTTTCGACAAATATAGCCATGCTGCTGGCTGGAAAGCAGAAAAAAAATCCTCGTGAGGTGGCTGAGACCATTCTCACCCATCTCCATTCCGAGTTTTTAGAAAAAGCTGAAATTGCTGGACCAGGATTCATCAACCTTTGGATTGAACAAAAATTTTATACAAATCAAACCCAGCACCTGATTCAAAATTTTGATACGTATTTGAAAAATTCTTTTGATGAAAAGAATCAAAAAACGATGGTGATCGATTATTCTCATCCCAACATTGCCAAACCGATGGGGGTGCATCATCTCTTGTCGACAATTATTGGGGATTCCCTTAAAAAAATTTACCGGCGTTATGGATGGAAAGTGGTCGCTGACAATTTTATTGGGGACATGGGGACTCAATTTGGCAAGCTCATGCATGCGATCAAAACGTGGGGGGATCTTGAAGAAATTGAGAAAAATCCAATTCCCACCTTGCACAAACTTTATATTCAATTTCACGATAAAGCCGAAGGAGATGAAAAATTAGATGACGAAGGCCGAGCGGAGTACAAAAAATTTGAAGAAGGGGATTCAGAATCCAGATTGATGTGGGAGAAAATTCGGCGCTGGAGCTTACAAGAAATACAACCTATTTATGATCAACTAGAAATTGAGTTTGATGCCATGAATGGAGAAAGTTTTTACGAGGATAAAATGCAGCCCATTTTGACCGAAGGCCGAGAGAAGGGGATTATTGTGGACGGAGAAAAGGGAGCTTGGATCATCCCTGGTGAAACAGCCGAGGAGACGCCTGTGCTCGTGAG
>CAZNDI010000119.1:0-1852 GCA_964571805.1 uncultured Candidatus Peribacteria bacterium | reverse complement strand
TCTCTTAAATACAAATTTTATCAATGAACAAGAAAACATTCTTTAAACTTCCCGCCTTGGGATTGTTTTCCAGCATGCTCTTTTTGACCCTAGCGAGCATTCCTCAAGCGTTTGCGGGTCAAGCGATGTCCAATACCACCACGACTTGGTACGTCAACTACGTCACGGGCGACACGGACACCGCCGTTCAAAATTGGGCTTATGCCAAGGGGGTCGAATTGGGAAATGTGGTAAAAGGCATTCCCGGTACTCAAGACAATGTGGTCATCCTCGATTTTGGAGCTCCCACGTTTGTGAATGGAAAGTATGGCGCCACCGTCTGGAAAAATGGCATCACTGTGGATGTCATTAAAATCATCGCTCAAAAGTATGCGCAAGGCTACTACGATGGCACAGGGTCCGACACCAGTTCACAACTCAAATTGACCCTAGGAACGAGCAATAGTGGAGGAGGCGTGTCGACCGCTCATGCTAAAGCCTGGGCCCAAATGGTCAAAGGGGTAGGCGCATGGCTAGATTCCGGCACCGTGTGGAAGCAGGTCAACGTGCGAGGCGGCATGGACATAGAAATGGGCTATAACACGCCCAGTACGACCAAAGCTTGGCTCAATGCCTATAAGGGCGAATTGGTGGGCACACAACATTATCTTTATAATTTTGGAGATGCGGGAGGGTGTCCTCAAAGCGGTACGACCAGCACGCCTGGGTACTGTAATAATGGCTGGACTCAGGATGATGTAGATTACGTCTCTAGGGGTTCTGGTTTCTCCTTTGCGATTCCCGAAATTTATTCCACGGGCGGCGGCAATGCTAAATCTTGGCAACAGCTTTCCCTTTATTCCTACCTAAAATACGGTTCCAAAATCTTCCTAAAAGGCCCTTTGACTCAAATGGGAGCTTGTGGCCAAAAAGGCTGCTCGGGCACCGATAACACCCCTTCAGCAGGCTGGAATCAGCTCTGGGACCGACTGAATGCAGACAGTAGAACTGCCCAATCGCTGACTTGGTCAACGGATATTCGCTGGAGAAAATAATTTTTATCAATTTTTAATGCATGTTTATGAAAAAAACACATCTTGTCCTCATCTTAACTCTTGGCTTCACTCTCACTGGCATTATTGCAGCCACAAGTCGGGCATCACGAGACTATTTTGTAGATTCCGAAACCCAAATTCTGCTAGACCTAAAAGCTAAAAATCCTACAGACAAAGGCTCTTTGGAGTTGCTGAAAGGGATTGAAGCCCTCCAGGAGAGAGATCGAAAAATCAACGCTTGGCTCGATCTTCCTCAAGCAGAACTCGACAAAGTGATTGCCGATAAAGAGGATTCCTTGGCCAAAAATAAAGAACAGATGAGGGAAAATGAAGCAAAATTAGGGAAGACTCCCCTCCAAATTGAGCCGATCGCTGAGTGGGAATTGAAGGGCATCCATGAAGAATCATTGAATGATTCCGTCGACCTCAAAGCCTATCGTCCTTTAAATTATTGGACCAGTGGAAGGGCAGAGGGCACAAATGAAACCCCTGTTTTCTCGGCAGGTTATAAATTCGAGGATCCCCTCCAAGGTTTGGTCGAATACCATGTGGGTTGGGAGAGAAATTTTAAATACTATCCCTCTCCTACGGCTACGGGCCCATTGAAAGTGGTTTCCGAGAAGGATGGAATCCTCACCCTCATTTCGGTTGCCGGTGAATACCCTAAGCGAGACCTAGCCGGAGAAAATCGTGAAGTCATGGTCAAGACTCCAGGAGTAGCGACCTATTTTTTCGACACAAAAACACTAACTTTCATTCGATAGTACTTTGTTTATATTCATGCGAACCCTCTGTCGAGGGTTCGCATGAATATAAAC
>CAZNDI010000118.1:0-1899 GCA_964571805.1 uncultured Candidatus Peribacteria bacterium | reverse complement strand
GATGGAAAAATGAGGGAAACGGATTGTTCCAATACCGAAGGTCTATTTCGCATCATCCAATCCATACCCTCTCCCAAAGCAGAACCTTTTAAACTTTGGCTCGCAAAAGTGGGCTATGAAAGAGTTCAGGAAATAGAAAATCCGGAACTGGCTCAGGAACGGATGAAAAAAATCTACGAGCAAAAAGGCTATTCTAAAAGTTGGATCGAAAAGAGACTTAGGGGCATGGCCATCCGACAGGATTTAACCGATGAATGGAAAACCAGAGGAATTGAGGACAACAAAAGTTATGCCATTCTGACGGCTGAAATCTCTAAGGCAACTTTTGGAATGACCCCCAAGGAATATAAAAAGCACAAAAAACTCGATCGAGAAAATTTGCGCGACCACATGACTGATTTGGAACTCATTTTTAACATGCTTGGAGAAAGGGTCACGACCGAAATCTCTCAACAAGAAGAACCTGAAACGCTTGAGAAAAGTCAGAAAGTAGCCAAACGAGGGGGTGGAGTGGCTGGGAAAGCCAGGCTGGAAACAGAGAAAGAGCTGGGAAGATCGGTCATTAGCTCTCAGAATTATTTGGATGAAGCAGAGGGATTGAGGAGGATGAAGAAAAGAAATTAAGCGGGATTCAAAAGACCTGATCCGAATTTTAGAATTTAAGGGAATGAATATGGCTTTAAAATTAGTCCATTCTTCAAAATTAGAAGAAAAAAAACAACCCCGGGAAAAGATTCAAGCGTATGGCATTGAGAACTTGAACGATAGCGAGCTGCTCTCGGCTTTTTTGGGAACCGGTTATAAGGATCTGAATGTGGAACAGCTTTCGAAGCACTTGTTGGGGGAATTTGGAACACGTGGCCTTTTTCAATTCCAAAGCTTGGAAGATTTTCAGCAATCGACAGGCCTACCTTTTGTGAAATCGTGCCAACTTTTGGCGATGGGAGAGTATTTTCGTCGGCTTCAGCGGAAGGATGACACCTGCCTGAAGTCCTCGGAGCAGTTTTATGAGTACGTTCGGGAGGATTTTAAACGGAGCGCCTTTGAACAACTTCGCATCACGTGTCTGGACCCTCAACGACGGGTGCTTTTTACGGGTTTGATTGCCCAGGGCTCTGCGAATAACGTGTCGGTCACCTTGGCTTCTATTTTACACCATCCAATTCGCCTGAATGCTCATGCATTTTATTTGGCTCACAATCACCCCAAAGGTGAATTGAAGCCTTCTCAAGAGGACATTGCCTTCACGCTGCGAATCAAAAAGGAAGCTCACAAATTCGGTCTTCTCTTTGAGGATCATTTGATTGTGGGAGCGGAAGGGTTTTATAGTTTTGCCTTGAAGGGGTTGATTTGAGTAAAGATTAAATTATTTTAAAAAAATGCCTGGCTTTCAACCGATAAATTGACATAAAATAAATATTATATTTTAATGTCGACCCCCCATCACCCTCATCGACAGAACCTTCACGGTCTTCGGCTACGCGATCCGTGAAACTGACGGGAAATACTGGTTCAAGACACCCGAAATGCCTGAATTCCAAGAGGTTCAGGACGTGTTCAGTTGTTCCGTCGACGCCGAACGCATGCTCGCCCAGGCAGGAGCAGATGACGAAGAGGTCGATCACTTCGTCTTTCACCCGATCGATCTGATCGGACTGATGTGCGAAGGAATCCTCAGCGGAGAAATGATCAATTCCGCCACTTTGGAGGCCAATAAGATCATTCTTCACTCGGTCCCGCTCACCATTGATGGTCGGCCGCAGGTCTTCAAGGTGGTGGTTCCGGTGGATGGAAAGACTGGATGGGTAGACAAAAAAGGTCAATTCCATCCCAAAGCCCCGATGCCCGGCATCGGGGTCATCCGCCGACGGTAAACGGACGACACACGGGATCGCGCGG
>CAZNDI010000117.1:0-1919 GCA_964571805.1 uncultured Candidatus Peribacteria bacterium | reverse complement strand
GTGTTCTCCTGATTTTCGGCCGTGAGACCCAAGAGAGGTAAGATTTCATCTCCATTCGCTAAAGTGCTGCTGATTGAATCGTTATTGGCTGAGCCTGTGACGTTGGCTTTGAGAGTATAGGTTTTGGTTTGTCCGGCGGAAACCGTTTCTTCCTCATTGAAGCTGACTATCACTTTTGATTGACCGTCTTGTAAGGAGCCTCCTCCATTTAGGCTAAGATCCTGAGTGCCTGTGGCGTCAAAAATAGTTGCGCTTTCGATGAGATCAGACCCTTCGAAAAATCTAAAATCATTGAGGCTGAGGTTGGCGTTGTCCTCGTCTGACACAGAAAGTTCAAAAACAAGTCGTCCCAAACCGAGAGAGCCATTTTTATCTGCCGTGACTTTGAGAGAGATTAAATTATTGGACCCCCCGACCAAGGTTCCGGCAGGTTTGACGAGTTCAAAGTTAGGCACTGTTTTTCGAACCGTAAAAAGCTCTGTGTCCGAAATATTGGCTGCAAAGCCAGGGTCACCTAGGGTAACAGTACTATTTGAAAACTCACCTATGGCTTTAAAGCTGGTGAGGGTATTGCTGACATTTTGAACGCCCAAACGGAAGGTTTCCCCAGAGGCTTTGGCTCCAATGTCTGAAAAAGGACTGAGATCTGCATAAATTTCGAGAGGGGTTTCAACATTGCGTTTCACAAAGAATTCTAGGCCAGAAAAACGGGCTTTTCCATCCGCTCCAAGGGGCTTTGTGGCCGTTTTGAGGTTTCCATTTTTATCTGGAAATTTAAGCGTGATGGTTTTGAGAGCAAGGCTATTTTTTAGATCATCTCCCAAGTTATCGCCCACCACATCGTTCACCACTGTGAGGGTGTCGACCGTGAACCCTTCGAGTTGTCCTTCGAAAGTGTAGTGACCGACATATTTTTGGCTTCCATCTGCCACCACAAGGTCAGGATTGATCGCTTGGAGATTGGCTTTAAAAGGGGTCTCAGAGGGAGCGGGGACATTTGGCAATTTAGGCAGTTCATCAGGGGTTTTGACAGGAGGCACTTCACCTTCGACGGGAGCAGGGGGTGGATTTTGTGAAATGATGATCGCCAAGCTCAACATTTTGGCCATTTCGGACCGGGTGACCGCTTGGTTGGGTTTAAATACCCCTCCTTCATACCCTTCGACAATTCCAAGGGTGCTTGCCGTTTGAACGTAGTTATAAAACCAGTCTGAGCCCGTCACATCACCAAAGAAAACGGAGGGAGGGAGGCTGGTTTTTAGGTCAAACCCTTCGACCAGAATCTTAATCGCTGCCGCTCGAGTCACGGGGTCGGCAGGGCCAAACCACCCCGATAAATTTCCTTCTGCATCGGCGTAGCCCGAAATGATGCCCAAGGTGGCCGCACGCTCAACATAAGGTGAAAACCAGACCCCCAAAGGCACATCATCAAAGGTAGGGTGACCAGGAAGGGGTTCTTTCCCCACTTCTCCGATGGCGATCATGACCATTTTCATGAGCTCGGCTCGTTTTAGCTTGTCTCCCGGTCTAAATTTTTCTGCCTCATCCACAATCCCCGCCGAAACGAGATTTTGTACGTAGGCACCGTACCAACTGTCTCCCGGGATGTCCGAGAAGGCTTTGGTGGTGTTTAGGGTCAAGAGGAAGATAAAAAGAAAGGAGATGATTTTGTAACTTTTTTTCATATTTTTTACTAAATTATAGAAGCGAATAACTTTCAGCTTTTAATTTACTTTATTATTCTTTCCTTTTCAAGAATTCCATCGTTAACTCCGCACCTCCATCGCGACCCTCCCCAACCCCTCCCTCAGATCAGGGAGGGGCTTCCATCGCAACCCTCCCTCCACCTCGGCGGACAGGCAACCCCTCCGAAGGAGGGAAATATTAAGGAGATGAATACAAAACCTATCTTTCCCCCC
>CAZNDI010000116.1:0-1928 GCA_964571805.1 uncultured Candidatus Peribacteria bacterium | reverse complement strand
GATATACTAAGTACATACTAAATAATAACTTATGACCACTTTTTCCATCAAAATAGACGAAGAGCTAAAAGCTGCCGCCGAGAAATTGGCAGCAGAATTTGGGGTGTCGCTCGCCTCGCTCATAAAGATGCTTCTAAAAAACAGCGTCAGGAGCCAAAAACTTGACATTAGCGCCAAACCAAGATACCATTCTGGACCTGAAGAAGGGGATTTGGATTTTGATGATCCGCAGGATGCAGTAGAATTTTTTAAAAAGTTAGCTGATGAAGGGGGTAAAATTACGTAAATCTTTTATTAAAAGTTACAATAAACTTAGTCTTAAGAACCAGGAAGCTTGGGCAAAATGCCTTGAGTTGTTCTTGAGCTTACCAAATCATCCTAAGTTGCGTCGTCATGAGCTTTTGGGCAAGTATTACGGCATGGAAAGTATTGATCTAGCGCCTGATTTAAGAGCCTTATTTATTGAAGGTCAAGATCGGTATGTTTTCTATTATCTCAAAAATCACAACCAACTTTATAGCTAATTGACTAGCGGTAAGTGGAAGGCGGTAAGCGGTAGGCTCTCCGCTCCACGTTAACCGCTCATCACTGTCAACGCAGCTGACTCCTTCGCCACTTCTCAATTTCTGCATGATGACCGCCCAGTAAAACCTCAGGCACCTTCATCCCTCTAAACTCGGCTGGCTTTGTATAATGAGGGTATTCCTTTTTCCGACCCAATTTTTTAGAAAATGATTCTTCTTGATGAGATGCTTCATTTCCTAAAACCCCTGGAGACAAGCGACTCATTACATCCACAAACACCATGGCCGGAATTTCACCTCCTGACAAAACAAAATCTCCAATAGAAAGCTCAAAATCTACGAGTTGATCGATGACCCGTTGGTCGATGCCTTCGTAGTGACCGCAAATCAAGATATATTGATCAAATTTTTTGTTCAAGCGTTCGGCGTGGATTTGAGTCAACCTTTTCCCCCGTGGCGAAAGGTAAATCACCGGTGCTGACGGGGCCAGTTTCTTGATCGTCTCTATGGCATCAAAAAGCGGCTGAGCCGTAAAAACCATGCCCGCCCCGCCCCCATAGGGCGTGTCATCCACCTTCTTGTGCTTGTCTTTGGAATAATCTCGAATATTATGGAGTTGAATTTCAATAAAGCCATTTCCTTGCGCTTTTTTTAAAATGGATTCATTCAGAAATCCCTGAAACATTTCCGGAAAGAGGGTGAGAATATGAAACTTCATTTAGGTATTAGTTACAAGTTACCAGTTACAAGCAGCGCGATTCCAACTCGCAATTTGTAACCATTATAACCGTGTATACTATCTTTTGTTAATGAAAAATAACCTATCACCATAATGAAAAATATTCTCGTCACTGGCTCCCTCGCTTATGACCGCATTTCTGTGTTCAAAGACAAGTTTTCGAATCACATCATGCCAGATAAAATTCATCAGTTGAATGTTTGTTTTACGGTCGACGACATGAAGGTGGAGCATGGGGGGACGGCGATGGGGATTGCTTATAATTTAGCTTTGATGGCCGAATCTGCTTATGTATTTGCTACCTTAGGGCACGACGGTGGACCACTCTTAAAAACCCTTGAAGACATGGGGACTAAGACCGACCACGTGAAGAAAATCGACGACCTGATCACGGCCAATTGCACCATCATGACCGATTTGTCAGACAATCAAATCATTGCTTTTTGTGATGGAGCCCTCGCCCGCGCTCACGAATCGACCTTTGAGCAATTTGAAGGTGAGGCGTTTATGGCCATCATTTCTCCCAATGAATTGACCGCCATGCAGCGCTGTGCTCAGTGGTGTCGAGAAAAAAACATTCCTTTCATTGCCGATCCCGGTCAACGGATTCCTATTTTCTCCAAAGAAGAGTTGATCCAATTCATTCAGAAAGCTCATATTTTGAT
>CAZNDI010000115.1:0-1931 GCA_964571805.1 uncultured Candidatus Peribacteria bacterium | reverse complement strand
TCGGCTCTGAGCATTTACTGATCGGACTTTTGACTAACCCTCGCTCTTTAGCCTTCTCCATTTTAACCGGAGCTGGCGTCAGCCTTGAAAACGTGAGGATGATCCTCAACTCAGCCAGCAACCAAGAACCCGAGGCCAAAAATGTTCAACATGGTCTTTCTTCTTACCTCACTTCAATTATCGAAGAAGCCGTCAAAGTCGCTCACCGCTATGGACACCCGTTTATCGGCACTGAGCACCTCCTCCATTCCCTCGTTTCACAGGGGAAATGTGCCGCCACCGTCATTTTGGAAAATATGGAAATTGACCCGGATGATTTCAAAAAACAAATCGAAGAAATGTTTGAGCAAATGGCGACCGCCAAGGGGAAGGATGCCCAGCAAATCAACAATTCCCTCGATCGCTTTTTGCAAGGCTTACAAGGGGTCATGTTTTCCCCCAACCAAGCGGACTACATGGATGCCTTTCAGCATAAAGAGCCCAGCCAACCCCTCAACCAAACTCAAGCACAAGGACAGCCCACACATCAGAAAGCTAAAAGTAAAACCCCAGCCCTCGATTACTTCACCACCAACCTGAATGAGAAATGTCGAAAGGGAGAAATCGACCCCATCATCGGCAGAACTCAAGAAATTGAACGCATCATCCACATCCTCAACCGTAAAACAAAGAACAATCCTGTGATCATTGGAGAACCAGGGGTAGGAAAAACAGCTGTGGTCGAAGGTCTCGCTCAAGCCATTGTCGAAGACCATGTGCCCGACAGTTTGGCGAATAAAAAAATCCTTTCTCTTTCCTTAGCCAACGTGATCGCCGGCACCAAATACCGAGGAGAATTTGAAGAACGAATGAAGAGCATCATCGATGAAGCCGCTAAAGTGGACAATGAAATCATCTTGTTCATTGACGAAATTCATACTCTGACCGGAACCGGTTCAGCGGAAGGTAGTATGGATGCGGCCAACCTCCTCAAACCCGCCCTCAGTCGAGGTAATTTGCAAATCATTGGGGCCACCACTTTAGATGAATATCGAAAAAATATTGAAAAAGATAAGGCCTTAGAAAGACGCTTTCAAGCGGTGGTGGTGGAAGAGCCCAATACTGAAGATTCCGTCAAAATCATCCAGGGCCTTCGTCCTTCTTATGAAGCCTTTCACAACTTGCACATTACCGATGAAGCGGTAACGGCCTCCGTCCATCTTTCTCAACGTTACATCACCGAACGCTATTTGCCGGATAAGGCTATCGATTTGATTGATGAAGCCGCGGCCCTCAAAGGATCCCGTTCTCAAGTCATCAGCCCCGAGATTCAAGCCAAGAAGGATGAGATCTTGAAAATTGAGAAAAAAATTGAAAAGGAAGTTTTGGCTCAAGAATATGAAAAGGCTTCCCGCCTCAAAGAAAAGAAAGAGGTCATCCTCAAAGAAGTGGATGCCATGAAAGCGGCTCGACAGAAGAAATCAAAACAAGTCGAAATCGGTGAAAATGAGATTGCCATCATTGTCGGTAAAATCACTGGCATTCCCATCACAAAGATTTTAAAGGACGAAGGGAAAAAACTGGCTCACCTAGAAGAGATTCTCCATCAGTCCATCATCTCTCAAGACGAAGCGGTCAAAGAAGTGGCCAAGGCCATCCGACGTTCCAGAGTGGGCATTGCCTCACCCAATCGACCGATTGGCTCCTTTATCTTTCTTGGGCCTACGGGAGTGGGAAAGACTGAGTTGGTCAAAACCCTTGCCAAGGAGGTTTATAACAACAAAGATGCCTTGATTAAAATCGACATGAGTGAATTCATGGAGCGACATAATGTGTCGAGATTGGTGGGAGCCAGCGCGGGCTATGTGGGCTACGAAGAGGGCGGTCAATTGACGGAAATGGTCCGTCGAAAACCTTATTCTGTGGTTCTTTTTGACGAGGTTGAAAAGGCT
>CAZNDI010000114.1:0-1951 GCA_964571805.1 uncultured Candidatus Peribacteria bacterium | reverse complement strand
AATGGACAGCTTCCATCATTTTTTCTTCTGGCACCTCCTTCGCTCCGGCTTCAATCATGACAATTTCTGTAACGTGGGTCGAAACAATCAAATCAAGGTCCGAAACCGCACGTTGCTGAAAGGTAGGATTTAAAATGAAGGCTCCATCAATCATCCCCACTCTCACCGTGGCCGTTGGACCCTCAAAAGGAATATCAGAAATGGACAAGGCTACAGAACCAGCAATGGTCGCCACCATGTCATGCTCATTTTCACGATCGTATGAGAGCGTGGTCAGCATCACTTGAATGTCTTGATGAAAGCCCTTAGGGAAAAGGGGGCGATAAGTGCGGTCGGCTACCCGAGCCATAAGAACCTTGTCATCACTAGGGCGCATTTCTCGTTTGACAAAACGGCTTGATTTGATCATGCCACTCGCATACATTTTTTCTTGATAATTTACCATCAAGGGTAAAAAATCCACGCCATCCCGAGCTTGCTTGCTCATGACAGCTGTGGCTAAAACAACGGTATCACCGTAACGTACGGTACAGCTTCCATTACAGAGCTGAGCCAACTTGCCCACCTCAATGATGAGCTCTTTGCCTTCGAGAGGCATCTTATAAATTTTTGGTTCCATAGCATTATAAAAATTAATGAACGATAGTAATGGCTTTGGAACCAATGAAAGTTTCAAGTGAATGTCTACAGGAGGGTAAATATTCATTTGAAACTTTCTTTCATGGCTCCAAAAGAGTAAATAAAAACGACCTACCAGAGGCAGATCGTTCTTTAACGGTTTATTTTCGAAGTTCTAATGACTCAATCACTTGAGCATACTTATCAGGTTGGCTATTTTTTAGATAATTGAGTAGAGTGCGGCGTTTTCCAACCATCAGAAGCAAACCACGACGAGAGTGATTGTCCTTTCGGTGTTCCTTCAAGTGCTCGGTAAGATGATTGATCTTCTTAGTCAGAATAGCCACTTGAACCTGAGTGCTCCCCGTATCTTTTTGATGTTTAGCAAAGGCTGCAATAATTGTTTTCTTATCCTCGCGTTTCATTTGGTTTTTAAGGTTAGGATTAAAAAAGTAACAGGCGAATTTTAGCAACAATTTTACCACCGGGCAAGCTCATATTTCTGCTTCTCACGGTTTTATTTTAAGACTCATCTCACTTTTTGCCATTGAGCAAGGATAAAAATGAAGTGATGAGGGTGACCACAAGACTAAAGAGCAAGGCATAAAACCAGCCCTGTACTTGAAAGCCAGCCACAAGTTTATCGGTCAGAAAAACAATTAAAATATTGATGATGAGTAAAAATAAACCCAAAGTCAAAACTGTCAACGGAAGGGTAAGGAGTGTCAAAATAGGCTTAAGAAAGGTGTTGAGCAAGCCAAAGACGACAGCCACAATCACCGCCGTTAAATAACCATCCACCACAATCCCCGGCAAAATGTAAGCCGCCACAAAAACAGCAAAACCATTGAGGAGTAAGTAGGTAAGAATTTTCATGAATCTAGAAAGAGTTAATATTCGACGCCATTATATCTTAACACACAAAACCTGAAGCAATCTAGAGGCATATAAACATGAATCCCCCTATCATTTCGCCACCAAATTTGCTATAATGGGAGGAATAATTCTAACAAATGCAGGGAAAATTTAAACAGAAAAAAACATTGGGATTGGCCTTGGGGGGTGGGGGAGTGAGGGGGTTGGCTCATATTGGACTTTTGAGCCAACTTGAAAAATCAAAAATACGAGTCGATGCCATCACAGGAACAAGCATGGGAGCGATGGTGGGAGCCATCTATGCCCTGGGGATTTCGATGGAAACTTTTTTAAAGGAATTGGCTAAATATGCACCCAAAAAATACATTAGCTTTCGAACCCTCAATATATTTCATGAAAGCCTGATGAAAGGAGATGACTTTGACCGGATGCTTCAGGGATTATTTGGAGATAAGAA
>CAZNDI010000113.1:0-1983 GCA_964571805.1 uncultured Candidatus Peribacteria bacterium | reverse complement strand
GAGTGCGGCTGGGGATCGGCTTGAACGGCCCGCGAATCTGGTCGGGAGCCTCGGGCTTCATGTCGAAGGTTTCGAGTTGGCTGGGTCCGCCGAAGAGGAGCAGGAAGATGACGGACTTGGCTTGAGGACGGATTTCGGTGAGCTGAGCTTCAGCGGCTTGGGATTCGGCGGCCTGGGATTCGGCGGCGAGGAGTCTCGGGAGAGAGAGTCCGAAGAGTCCCGCTCCCCCCGCCTGGAGGATTTGGCGGCGCGGAATTCCATCGCAGGGGGCTCGAGGAGATCCCTGAATCGTGAGCATGAGGACGTCCTGTCGGGAAATGAGATCGTAACGACCGGCACCTAAGAGTACATCCGAAAACCCGGTTGTGCGCACCAAAAACTGCCTGAATCCCAGCTTGGTAGTCACGCATCAGAGGGGTTTCGGATAGGTATTGAAGACTATAAATGAGACGGGCTGTCGCATCCAGAGAATTTGATGGGATCGGGTGGGGATTTTTGTGCTGTTCTCGTTGTGTGTCGCTGATCGGGGCGAAAAAAAGGCCACCCGAAAACGGTGGCCTTTTGGCTGAATCACTTCTTCTTTCTCTCATGGATATTTTCTGGCGGATCCTCCATCTTTTTGGCATCAACTGGTGCAATTGCACGAAAAATGGGCATTGTTAGCGGCGGAATCCCCATTTGTGTCATCAGACTATAAACATGATGCCTGATAAACGGGCCAGACGATATGTACGAAGTTCTGGCAAGCGTTTCTTGAAATTCATCCGTCAGGTCTTCTTCGGTAAAGTCAATTTTCGAGTTGAAAACACACTGAAACACACCTGTAATGTTAGCCATTGACTGGTTGGCCTCAGGAGTATCAGCGGGCTGAAAATCTGATTTAATCTCAAACACGACATTGACGAGAACATTTTTATCCTGAGAGTTCCCTCCGACATTGGTGCCAATGCTGGTGAGGTACTTATCCGGTATAACTCCACCAGTGATATTCACATCGGCATGAGAGTGAAGCAAGCGAATTACCGATAGTTCAACATCGTTAAGGGTCAACCCCTTCGGTTTCGAGGTCAGAGGTTTATACTCTTTGGTTGCCCCTTTTCGGGAGGCCTTCTTTTTTGTCATCACTCAACTTCCGATGAAAGGTGCCCCTTGTTTTTGACACGTCAATACGTCAGAAGGCATAGGAAATGACATGCCCAATCTGGACTGAACCGGGGCTGCCAGACTTGCAATGCCTTTGGGGTTGGGGGCGGTTACATGAATCATGAGAGCGAATTGAATATTGGTTTTACTCGGTTGAATGACGGCATTGTCCGGCTTGTGCTCAATCAACAATTGCATTTTTTCAGAGCCGAGAGGCGCGCAGCCGGGGCGGAACTCGTAGCCAAGCTTGAGAAAAACATCAGACACCGTCTTGAGGGTCATGTTCGCGCTGCCATCCAAAAGCTGGCTGACGAACCCTTTGGTTTTTCCCAGCTTCTCTGCCAACTCTGATTTCGAGATCCCCTCTTTATTCATAATGAGGCAAATCAAATCGGTTGTTTCGTGAATGCTGCGAGTCTGGTGCCAGGCTTGCAACCCCTTTTCGGTTTTTGTGAGATCGTCTTTTAAGGTCATCTATTCTTTACCCTCGCTTTCACCGCTGGTCCCGGTTTCCAATTCCGCCTCTCTTTCAAGGAAAGATAAGACTGCCTCCCCCGCCTTTACAGCCTCCTTGGTTTGGTCAAGGTGTCCCTTTCTGTAAACGCTTACGAGGATCCATCGTTTTGTGAGATCAGAATTCTCATGCTCGTAACAGAAGATCCGAAATGCACCTTTCTTGAACTCGTAAATCCCGTCCACCCCTTGAATCTTCTCGTACTGATTGGTGTTGATGATCTTCCCGTATCTGCATGTTTGGTCGAAGTAATAAGCAAAACCGGAAGCGATCTTGTCTCCGGCCTCTTCCATGAGCCACTTTTTCACATCCATCCGGCCGTTCGA
>CAZNDI010000112.1:0-1989 GCA_964571805.1 uncultured Candidatus Peribacteria bacterium | reverse complement strand
CATCATAGAAACGAGCCACAATGAGGTGAATCACTTTTTCCTTATATTCATCGGCGCATGTGGCATCTTTCCCCTCACAATAAACAGACGCTTTCACCAACGTTTCAGGCAAACCCAAAGCCTCTTTAATCGCGTTCATTCGCTCCACCCCTAAAGGCAGACTATAAAGATCATGAATCAACCGGTAACGGACCTTACATTTTTCCTTCCACTCATCCGTCCCCCATCGACACCCCTCAGGCATATAATTTTCTTCCGTCAGCTCAATCTTAAGCTCCTCATCCGTTTTTTCCACCCGACATCGAATCCGAGCTTCCAAATCTTCCAATTTTGCACACACCACCACTTCCGCAGGAGCAGCAATTTTAGGAGTCACAGCCGGTTTAGGGGGAGCAATCGTGGGAGCAGGGGCTGAGGTAGGGGCGGGAGCGGGAGCCGGAACAGGAGTAGGCGCGGGAGCCGGCTCTGGAACAGGTACAGGTGCAGGGGCTTCCACCACCGGCACAGCCTCACCTCCCCCAGAGGACGACTTAGCACTAACATGAGCGGTTCCTACCGTAGAAACAAGTAAAACAGTAAGAAAACCAAAGACAATTTTTCTCATAAACTTAATAAATTAAAGAAATATAAAAGCAGCAAACGCCGCCAAATAGTAATACGTGAACGATAAATGTAAAGTAACATTTTATTTGAAACGGTAGATTTTTAGTTTAAAGAAAAAATAAATTTACAACCTGAATTCATATAGTTCTTTTTTTCATTAGCGCCCTTTATTGATACCCGGAAATTGGGGGGCTTGGGGGGTAGACGGCGGGCAGATGATGAATAAAGGTACAATGCTGCGACCGCGTCGGCTACCCCCCAAGGCTTTTTTTGGTTCTTCTTTTTGGCCTCAAAAAAAGAACAGCTCACTGGGAAAAGAAATGAAGGCAGATCCGCGATAGCGAGGAAGGAGTGCGAGGATGGGATTTGGGGAGGAATCTAGTAGAACTAATATTTTAACCATAAACCTCACAAATAATTGCCAATATCAAGCCAAAACGCTAAAATAGACTCGTTATTAACGCCCCAAACCATGGACATCAAGATTAAAAATGCCAAAAATTACGTCGGCCAATCCGTCACCTTATCGGGATGGATGTACAACAAACGAGGCAGTGGGAAAATTTATTTCTTACAATTTCGAGATGGAACCGGCTTCATGCAAGCAGTTGTCACCGAAGCCGACGGTGGGAAGGAAAGCATGGAATGGGCCGAAAAATTGACCATGGAATCCTCCCTCAAAATGACGGGAAAAATCATGCAACATCCAAAAAATCCAGACGTGTTTGAGATGGCTGTGGAAAAAATCGAACCTCTACAAATTTGTGACGAAGAATATCCCATCAGCAAAAAAGAACACGGACCCGACTTTCTTTTAGACAATCGACACCTATGGCTCCGTTCCAGCAAGCAATGGGCCATTCAACGCGTGCGAAATACCATCATCAACGCCACCTACGAATACTTAAATGATCAGGATTTCATCAAAATCGACTCTCCGATTTTAACCCCTAATGCCTGCGAAGGGACCACAGAACTGTTTGAAATCGACTATTTTGAAGAACAAAAAGCCTACCTCTCTCAATCGGGCCAACTTTATATTGAAGCTGCCATCATGAGCCACGGCCGAGTCTTCGACTTTGGACCCGTTTTCCGTGCGGAGAAATCAAAAACAAGACGACATCTGACGGAATTCTGGATGATGGACGCCGAAATGGCCTTTGCGGACCACGAAAAGAACATGGAAATTCAAGAGGGACTGATCTTCCACATCATCCAAAAAGTCCTCGAAAAAAACAGGCCTGAATTAGAAATTTTGGAACGCAACATTGAAGCCCTAAAAAAAATTCAGCTGCCCTTCATCCGTAAAACTCATGCGGAAGTGGTGAAAGAGTTACAAGCCATGGGCTCAGACATTCAAGAAAAAGATGACCTGGGGGCCGATGA
>CAZNDI010000111.1:0-2068 GCA_964571805.1 uncultured Candidatus Peribacteria bacterium | reverse complement strand
GTCTAACAATGCCAAGAGTGCTGCTGTTGCAGCTAACACTGAGCTCAAACCTGCGGCCGGTGAAGCCACTCCAACCACTACAAAACCTGAAGATCTTCTTTTAGATAGCACTACTCCTACTTCAACCACAACAGCAACTCCTGTTATTGTCACTCCAACCACTCCTGCCCTTGTTCCGGTCCCTGACCAAACGGCTCCTGAAGACGTACGAAATTTAATGCTCAGCTTCAAAGAACAATTGCAAAAGTTTGTGGTGGTCATGAACTGGGAAGCGAGTCTCAATACGGCTAAAGATCTGATGGATCAAATCGTTTATATGAGTACCGATGGCGTCACGTTTGACACCGGTCGTTCTGTAGGTGCCACAGGAAACAGTTACGAAATGCCAAATCTAGAAGGAGGCAAAGAGTATACCTTTAAAGTCACTACCAAAGATGCAACGGGCAACGAGTCTGTAGGTGTTATTCAATCCATCCGTCTTCCTTCCACAGGTTTCGGAGCAGGATTCCTTATCCTCAGTAGCGCTTTTGGAGCTCACAAACTCCTCAAACGACGCAAGCAAAAAATGACAAAAACGGTCTAATATCAAAAATCAAAACAAAACTAAAAATCCCTCATCTGAATTCAGATGAGGGATTTTTTTAAACCATCTCCTCGGGGCGAACCCATGCCTCAAACTGGTCATCCGTCAGAAGCTTTAGGGATAGGGCAGCTTCTTTGAGAGTCAGGCCTTCTTGATGAGCTTTTTTTGCAATTTTGGCCGCGTTTTCATAGCCAATATGGGGGTTGAGAGCAGTAACGAGCATCAATGACTGGTCGAGATTTTCTTTCATTTTTTGGTGATTGGGTTCAATTCCTTTGGCACAATGTTCATTGAAAGACTCACAGGCATCGCCCAACAGTCCAGCTGCAGTCAGGAGATTGTAGATCATCAGCGGTTTAAAAACGTTGAGCTGAAAGTGTCCATTCATTCCTCCAATGCCAATAGCTGCATCACAACCGATCACTTGGGCGCACACCATGGTCAAGGCTTCAGGTTGAGTCGGGTTCACCTTGCCGGGCATGATGGACGACCCGGGTTCATTTTCAGGAATGAAGATTTCACCAATCCCAGAGCGGGGTCCAGAAGCTAAAAGTCGAATGTCATTGGCAATTTTCATCAAACTTACGGCAAGCTGCTTTAGAGCTCCCGAGCATCCCACCAACCCATCATGCGCAGCCAGCGCTTCAAATTTGTTGGGGGCTGTGATGAAAGGATACCCCGTCAAAGCGGCAATTTTTTTTGCCACCAACACAGCAAACCCTTTGGGGGCATTGAGTCCAGTTCCCACTGCTGTCCCTCCTAAGGCCAATTCCAAAAGATGAGGAAGCGTGTTCTGCAGGGCCAAGAGACCATGATCGAGTTGTGAAACATAAGCCGAAAATTCCTGCCCAAGCGTCAAAGGGGTAGCATCCATCAAGTGAGTCCGGCCTATTTTGATAAGGTTTGAAAAATGCTCTGATTTTTGATGCAACGTATTCCTCAATGACTGTATTTTTGGAAGGGTATGTTCGACAATCATTTTATAGGCCGCCATGTTCATGGCCGTAGGAAAGGTGTCATTCGAAGACTGAGACTTGTTCACATCATCATTGGGGTGGACAATTTTGGACACATCGTCCAACTTCCCTCCCAAAAGGACGTGGGCACGGTTTGCAATGACTTCGTTCACGTTCATATTGGTCTGAGTTCCTGAGCCAGTTTGCCAAATGACCAAAGGGAACTGATCGTCCCATTTTCCCTCTAAAATCTCATCAGACACTCTGGCGATCATGTCCATTTTTTCTGTCGATAATATGCCCAATTCCTCATTACTCTGGGCGGCAGCCTTTTTTAAAATGGCGAAAGCATGGATGATTTCCATGGGCATCCTCATGTTGAGGCCTCCAATTTTAAAATTTTCAATCGAGCGTTGAGTCTGAGCCCCCCAGTACTTTTCAGCCGGGACCTGAACTTCTCCCATGGTGTCTTTTTCGATGCGCAATACAAGCGATAGGAAATAAATGTATTTTGACGTTAGCATTGTTT
>CAZNDI010000110.1:0-2114 GCA_964571805.1 uncultured Candidatus Peribacteria bacterium | reverse complement strand
ATGTTAGATTACAAGTTTCTACCAGTAATGTGGACAAAGAAGGGAAGAAATTGGCGATGGATGGCGTTTCGAACGTCATTGTTAAGGTGAGTCCGCCTGCTTCAAAAATTGCTTTCCGCATCAACAATGTTGAGGCTTCCGACGTTCACAATGTCACTGAAGCTGAGGCAAAAGCAGGGGTCAGGTTTGATCCTTCCATCACTGTGCCGGGCCTTGGCAAAACCATCGAAAAATATGAGTGGTTTTATGGAGATACGTTCGATGACACCTTGAGTACACCCGTGACTGTGATTCATAGCTACCCCAAACCTGGCGAATACTTTGTGACGCTAAAAGTCACCGACAATCAAGGGGTCACCGATAAGCGTATGGTCAAATTGGTCATCAAGCCCCTGGCGGCTGACATCAAAACGCTTCCGGTCGAAGGGGATGTGAATACCGAATTCCGTTTTAAAGGGGGTGAAAGTCGAAGCGACAATGGCATCATCACGGGCTATGAGTGGAAAATTTTTGATCAAGAGGACGCTGTGGTGGCCAACAGTTCAGATGAAAATTTTTCACACATTTTCGATCGTCCAGGAGATTATAAAATAGAACTCATCGTGACAGACAGTACGGGGGCTCAAGACAAAATCATCACCCCTTTTGCTGTTTTATCTCGAGATCCCGTGGCCAATTTTGAATATAAAGTTCCCAATGGTAATCAGTCCAATGCTTTTCTCTTTGATGCTTCAGAAAGCTATGATCCAGACAAGGGCGATGCCATAAAATATTCTTGGGATTTTGACGGGGATGGGCAGTTTGAAATTGTAGACGCTAAAGAACCCCTTGCCCCTTACACTTATCGTAGGACGGGTATTTTTAAAAGCATCTTGCAAGTTCAAGACAACTTTGGAAAACAGAATCAAGTGGAAAAGGAGGTCAACGTCAGCACGATTTTGTCTGCGGACATTCAAGCCGACAAAAAAGTCGTTCCCATTGAGACTGAAGTGACCTTTAAGGCCGTCAATTCAAATGCTGTGGCTTACTTGTGGGAATTTGGCGATGGAGAGACTTTGTCTACGGAAGAAAATACAGCGATTCACACTTACAAAAAGGAAGGGAAATATTTGGTAAAGTTGAATTTTTTTGATCAGGATGACACTTCTAATGTGGTGACCTACACTATTCTGGTGGGTCAAGGTGAGTCGCCCATTTCGGTGGCTGAAGTTTCCCTTGAAAATAGACCTCTTGCTTTGACGGAGGACCTTTGTGGTCAAGGTTTCCATGGCTACACGGTTCGTCGTTCAGACAACCTTGCTTTTTCTGCGGCCAATGCGGTGAACCGCGACGGGTCTTCTCGTTCTTTGGGTTACGATTGGAGGTTTTCTGATGGAACTCGCGACAATAAAAAGCAATTCATTCATCGTTTTACCGAACTCAGTCCCGAAAATGGATGCTTCTCGCTAGATCTCATTGTTCGCGATGAGGTTTCCGGTAAAGTGAGTGAAAAAGACACTTTATACTTCAAAGTGATCAATCAGGTTCCCACGATCCGTGATTTTGTGGTCGAACAGTTGCCCGATAAAGTTTTGGTGACGCCTACCAAGGTAAAATTAAAAATCATAGGGCCTTCTGATTCCGATGGTCAGATTTCAAAATACCGATGGTGGTATTATCCCGAGGGTTCCGAAAGCCTCAGATTAGGGGTGCATTCTACGACTACTCCCGAAACAGAAATGATCATTGTGGCTCAAGGGGAAGCCAGTCTCAAAAATAAATATTTTTTTGCAGCCGAAGTGATGGATAATGATAAGGGTATTTTCGACACGACAGAACGTTATGGACCCCTCAGTGTCCTTGAGGTGACCAATGGTCCTAATCTTTCTCCTGTGGCCGCTTTTACGGCTGATAAGACGACCATTTCAGCAGGGGATTCCATCACCTTTGTTTCTCAGGCTTACGATCCTCAAGGGGAGACGCTTTCTAATTCAGCTTATAATTGGGATTTTGATGGAGATGGAGCCTTTGATGACACGAGCACTGGGGCACAGGTGAATCATGCTTTCAATACGCCGGGTGAGTTTGAGGTTCGCTTGAGAGTGATGAACCGAGGCCTTTCTTCTACCGTCAGT
>CAZNDI010000109.1:0-2183 GCA_964571805.1 uncultured Candidatus Peribacteria bacterium | reverse complement strand
CTCACTGGGAAAATCACTGCCCGAAATCCGCGATAGCGAGGAAGGAGTGCGAGGTGAGATGAGAGAGGAAGGGGGGCTTAGAGGTAGAATCTCCTTAGCAAAAGAGCCCCCTTACTCCTTTAAACAGGGCACTTTGAAAATTAAGAATTATTTGCTACAATTCAAATTGTTATGACCTTATTATAAAGTCGAAACCTGTCGAAAAATTAAAACAAACCCTATGTCCCCCCAAACCCCCAAACGAATCCTCATCGTCGAAGATGAAAAGCCCATGGCCAGAGCTCTTGAATTGAAACTAAAATACAGCGGCTTTGAAGTTCAAGCCCTAGGAAACGGAGAAGATGCCCTCGCCCTCATGCTAAAGGAAAACTTCGACATCGTTCTCTTAGATTTAATGATGCCCAAAATGGACGGCTTCACGGTTCTTGAAGAACTCAAAAAAAGAGGCAACGACACCGCCGTCATCATTTTGAGCAACCTCAGCCAACAAGAAGATGAAAAACGAGCCAGAGCCCTTGGGGCAAAAGATTTTTTTATCAAATCCAATACTCCCATTGCCACCATTGTAGAACACGTGGCAAAGTATTTTTCTTCGTAAATCATGCAACTTGAGGACCAACAATTAAAAACCCTTCTTCTGGCTGGCAATTACGTCAATCAGGAGGACATCGAAAAGGCAGAAAAGTATTCTGAATCTCATCGCACGGGCTTTGTGAGCGTTTTACTGACCGAAGGCTTGATCACCCGAAGCATTTTGGGCCAAGCCATTGCGGAATCCCTCCAAATCCCCTACTTCGACTTGAGTTCGAATGAACCCCCCAAAGAGCAGGTCTTGATGATCCCCGAAGCCATCGCTTATCGCTTGAGAGTCGTGTTGGCAGCCAAAGAAAAGGATGGAATTGTCATCACCACAGACAATCCGGTCGCAGGCATGGAAAAAGGGGATTTAGAAAACCTCTTCCCGGGACAAAAGATAGCAATCGTCTTTTCACTGAGTGAAGATATTGACGCCACATTTAGGCACTATCACAAAAAACTTGAAACTCGATTCGCAGAAATCATTGCCACCAGCAAACACATTGCTCCCGAAATTCTCGAAGCCATTTTTACAGATGCCATCAACCTTCATGCTTCAGACATTCACTTTGAACCCACAGGCACAAATGTTTTGATTCGATTCCGTGTGGATGGCGTACTGCGTGATGCGGCACGATTAACCATTGAACACTACGAAAACATCTTAAATCGAATCAAAGTGAACAGCGCCATTCGTTTGGATGAACACCTCGCCGCCCAAGACGGCGCCATGCAGTTTAAGATAGGAGAATCAAACGTAGACCTGAGAGTTTCCATCGTTCCTACGGTCGAAGGAGAGAAAGTTGTTTTACGAGTCTTGAGCTCCTACGTACAAGGCCTAACGCTCAATGAACTGGGACTTTCTCAAGAGAATTATGACTTGCTTGAAAGCACTGCCCAAAAACCGTTTGGAATGATTGTGGTGGTGGGACCCACAGGCTCAGGAAAAACAACAACTCTGTATGCTCTTCTCAAAATCCTCAATCAATCGGACATCAACATCACGAGTATCGAAGATCCTGTAGAATACAAAATGAAGGGAATCAATCAAATTCAAGTGAATACCCTGACAGGACTCACTTTCTCTAAAGGCCTACGTTCGATTGTGCGACAAGACCCCGACACGATTTTGGTGGGAGAAATTCGAGATCAAGAAACGGCAGAAATTGCCGTCAACGCGGCCCTGACCGGACACCTGCTCTTGTCCACCTTTCATGCCAACGACGCCGCCACCGCCATCCCTCGTTTGTTAGACATGGGAGTCGAACCCTTCCTCCTCGCCTCTACTTTAGAATTATTGGTCGCCCAGCGCTTGGCCAGAAGGATTTGCCCCAATTGTAAAGTCAGTCGTTCTTTTGAAGAAGCAGATTTCAATAAAATCAATAAGGATTTAGTTCCTTTTTTCCCGGAAAAGAAGATAACCCTGTATCAAGGGAAAGGCTGTGAGTCTTGTGGTCATTCGGGATATAAAGGAAGAATCGCCCTCCATGAATTCATTGCCATCACGCCTGAGCTAAAAAGTTTGATCATTAAGAATCCTTCCACTCAAGAAATCTGGAAAATAGCGACAGAACAAGGGGCAAAGATGCTCTTTGAGGATGGCATAG
>CAZNDI010000108.1:0-2184 GCA_964571805.1 uncultured Candidatus Peribacteria bacterium | reverse complement strand
TCCATTCAAGGAGGATCGATGACCGCCATCGGCAATATGGCAAATGTGGCTCAGTTTAGTTTAGATGATTATCCTCTTGTGGATTCTGTAAAACGCATCGGTTTGAGTGCCGAACCGATGATGATTAGCCTTGCGTGGGCTAAGATTTTGGACAAGCTCAGTGGCCTAGGCTTTCCATTGCCTCCAAAGCCAAATAATATGAGGGTGTGATGTGTCGGGCTCAACAGGATAGTCTCGTTGTAAAGACGCAAAATTTTGCGTCTTTACAACGAGACTTTCACCGGCCCCTCCCTCAACACCTCAATCTTCCCGTCCACAACCTTAATCACCGTCGACGGCAACTTCTTCTCCAAAATCTCCCCCATCAAAATGCCATCCGGTTTATGTTCCTGATTTTTAAAAATCTCGATCACTTCCTCCGCCGTGTAGCACGTCGGTTGGCTGGAGAGGTTGGCGCTTGTGGTAATGAGCAGTCCTCCGAAAGCTTCCAACAACTCATTCACTTGCTCATCGTCAGGCATCCGGATGCCGATCCACTCCGTTTCTGGAAAATACCATTTGGGGATTTTTGGGCCTTTGGGTAAAACTATGGTGATTGGACCGGGAAGGTATTTTTCGCAAACTTTTTTGGCAAAATCGTCCAGGAGAACGTAATTCTCTAGCGGTGAGCGTGGAGCGTAGAGCGTGGAGTTTTTTTTTGCAGCAGAGCTCACCGCTCTCCGCTCACCGCTCTCCGCTTGCGCTATCATAATGCTCATCGGTTTATCCGCCTCCCGCCCTTTGATTCGCTGAATTTTCCTCAATACATCTTCGTTCATCAAATCTCCCGCGAGGCCAAAGCAGGTGTCGGCGGGGTGGGCGAGGATGCCGCCGGATTTTAAGAGGGTGATAGCATCGGTGAGGGTGTGGATTTTTTTCATATTTCTAGTAAACCTGATTATGGCTCCCAACATCAAGAAAAAGAACGACAGCGTGTTTTTCGTATTCCTTAAAAATTAGTCGTAAATCACCTCCAGCCGAAATTGATTTCCTGCCTTGCATATCTCCTTTTAACTGGTGATTCCTCAGGGATGGATGGTAAGAGTCGATCTGGAAGAGGGCCACTGTTTTTTTGACTTTCTTTTGTTACTTTGGAATTAATTTAACATAGCTTTTCCAGAAAGATTTGGCGTATTTAATCGTCATGACGTTCGGGTGAATCTAGGAAAGCGAGGGCATCTTCAATGTTATCAAAAGCAGGGGAGACATTAATTCCTTTTTCAGCATCTTTTTGAGCTTGGATTATAGCTTTTACCTCTTCTTTTGTCAATCCGTTCTCGTCGCGTTCAGGTTCAATATTGACGCTAAAAGGCAGGCCTCTGGCTTGCTTCACTTTCTTTAAAAACATACGAATAGCCGTCGGGAGATCTAAGCCAATGGCTTCCAAAATCTTTTGCGCCTCGTTTTTGTCGTCATTTGTGATCCGAACTTGAATGGTAGTCATGTATTTGTATTATAAAACGATACAATTTTACATGATTTGTATTACATTTGCAATTACTTTAGTTCAGAAAAAATTCCACCCTACTAAATTAGTGTTGAAGCGGTGAGTGAGGATACCTCCGGAGTGGAGGAGTTGTATGACGTGAGTGATTTTTTTGCATTTGAATTAAAGTAGTTGATCGATGATTTTTTCATCAAAACATTACAACTTTAACCCTTCAAGTAAATGATTTAAATATTTGGAAAATAAATCTAAATTAATACTTCAGTCCTCTTCTTGATTTATCCCATTTCGCTTTTGCATCAGGAGATAAATTTTTCTTTGCAAGAATTGGAATGCGAGTGGTGTTTGCAAAATGATAAAGATCTTGAATCTCTATTGTCAGAACGTTTTCAGTTAAAATATCTAGTACATCAGTAAAATCAGATTTTGGATTACGTGCTAAATTTGATAATGCTTCATAATTTTTTGATCCAGCCAAGAAAAGTGCTGTCTCATGTTTAATAGCAGTATTTCCAGCCAATTCAATAAGCACGTTGCCAAATTTTGTAGTTCTAGCAATTTGATCCAATTCATCAGGATTTCCATCATTGTTTTTGGCCATAGCTATTTGTTCTTCAAGCGACATCACAGGAGCTTCTATTTGAATTCCATCTTCGTTGACCCCGCTCAAGGCACTCACAACAGCACCTAATCTAGAC
>CAZNDI010000107.1:0-2188 GCA_964571805.1 uncultured Candidatus Peribacteria bacterium | reverse complement strand
CCAAGGGTTAGGAGGAGGAGCCATCATGGTGAATGCCATGGCCGTCATTGGACACATCTTCCCTCCCCATCAACGAGGAAAGTGGCAAGGCGTGCTCTCGGGTGTTTATGGGCTAGCCAGCATCGCAGGGCCGCTATTGGGAGGATGGATTACAGACCATTCAACCTGGAGATGGGTTTTTTATGTGAATATCCCCTTAGGAATCATTGCCTTTATTGTCTTGGCCATCGGTTTGCCTAAAATACAAATTGAAGTTAAGGATCGCTCCATCGACTTCTTAGGAGCCCTTCTCATCACTAGCACGCTCATTCCCCTTCTATTAGCCTTGGTGTGGGGTGGGAGTGAATACGCCTGGAGCTCTGGGACCATCATAGGCCTATTGGGCTTTGGGGCTTTATCTTTACTGACTTTTATAATGTGGGAGCGAAAAGCAAAGGAGCCTATTTTATTCCTAGGCCTCTTTAAAAACAGAGTTTTTCTCAGTTCAGTGATTGTCCTTTTCTTCATTGGAATGGGAATGTTTGGGGCAATTTTATACATTCCCATCTTCGCCCAAGGGGTCACTGGCATTTCTGCCACAAATTCAGGACTCATCATGACCCCCATGATGGTGACCATGATCATTGCTTCGATTGGAGGAGGGATTTTGATTTCAAAGACGGGAAAATATAAAATCATGGCCCTCGTTGGAGTGGGCCTTACGGTATTGGCCATGGCAATATTCACGACGATTACAGTAGAAACCACTCAAACAGGACTATTCTTACGCATGGCCCTTCTTGGCCTTGGCTTAGGAATAACGATGCCTATTTTTACCATTGCGGTTCAAAATGCCTTTGGAAAAGAAAGACTGGGTGAAGTCACAGCCGCCACTCAACTTTTTAGGAGCATTGGAGGCACTGTGGGAACGGCCATTTTTGGAGGGGTGATGAATGCTCAACTACTCACCCGTCTAAAAGGCATTGAAGACAACAATTTTGTCACCGTTATGAAAGGTGTAGATCCGAAATCTGTTTTCAGCCATATGAACTCAGAGGTGGCTCAAGGCCTCTTAAACACAACGTCTCAAGCGCAAGTCAAAGCAAGCTTCAGTCAAGCCCCTCCGGAAAGCCAAAATATGCTTTCAGCCGCCTTTGATCAATTCTTACATGTCATTAAAGTTGGTTTCAGTGGAGCCATGGATCACATGTTTCTGGTGTGCACCATTTTAATGAGTTTTGCCCTCATCGTTGTCTTCTTTCTACCTGAAGTGCCGCTAAAAAAACCCGCTAAACCACCCCTCGAAGAAGCGGGGCTTGAACTAAATGCAGAACTCATTCAATCGGATAAAAGACATGAGCCGGAACTTTAGGGTATGATCGTATCATGATGATCTTAATTCACTCCTCAAAAACAATGCGCTCCGCACCACGCGGAAAAACGATGCCTAGACCCCCTCAGCTTTTGGAAAAAGCCTGTGAGCTTCACGATATTTTGAAAGCCGCGTCCCCTGAGCGAATTGCTGTAATGATGAAAATTTCTCCTGCTTTGGCTCAAAAGACTCATGCCCTCATTGCCACATGGAATCCGTCTCCCGAAAACCAATCGTTAGCGATGGATAGTTTTATCGGTGATATTTATAGCGGTCTACGGGCCGAGGAACTTTCACAAGCGGATCGTGATTATGCCGATCGAAACTTACTTATTCTCTCGGGGCTCTATGGCATCCTTCGTCCTTATGATGGCATTTTTCCCTACCGGCTGGAGATGGGGTATAAGTTGACTGGACCGGGATTTGAGAATTTATATGAATTTTGGGGAGATTCAATTGCTGAATGTCTGAGTCAAAAGGGGGCAATCATCAATCTGGCTTCCGAGGAATTCTCTCGTCCTGTCATAGATTTTGTAGACAAAAACCGAGTGGTGACGCCACAGTTCTTGACCATGAATCAAAAAACCGGAAAACCCTCTTTCGTGGCCGTCCACTCCAAAATCACCCGGGGCGCCTTTGCCCGTTGGATGATCATCAATAAAGTGGAAGACGTGAGTGAACTTTCTCAGTTTCGAGATTTAGGTTACAAATTTGATAAGAATTTAAGTAAGCCAGCCGAACCAACCTTTGTGTGTGAGGAATTTGGAGGGAAGGGCTTGAGCATAAAGATGAAAGGGAAAAATGAATAAAAAACATTAGAAATTGATTCCTAAGCCA
>CAZNDI010000106.1:0-2274 GCA_964571805.1 uncultured Candidatus Peribacteria bacterium | reverse complement strand
CCCCTAAATTTGGAGTTGTGTTTTCTGGCATTTTTTGTTTTTTATTTTAACGCGCTCATCTTACTATAAAGCAAAAAGGGAAGCAACAGGCTGTCCCTCCTTTTAAAACTCATTATTCAACCCTTTAGATCACCTTTTGCACTTTTTTTGTAAGCGTGGAGCGTGGAGCCTGGAGCGTGGAGCTGCTGCTATTTGAAATTGCGCTTAGCTCTTCGCTCTCCGCTCACCGCTCACCGCTTGTGATTAGCCGTTCTCCGCTTGTGATTAGCCGTTCTCCGCTTGTGACTGAAGAAGAGTGAATCCCATGAAGTACGTAACATGAGTCATCAAGCGTCTTTCAACCAATCGGGCACGGGACCATCAGGCTTCGCCAAGTCTGGGGCAGTCCCATTTGGCGTCGTAGAAGTCGGAGGGGCAGGGGTAAATGAAGTGTTAGAAACCGTAGAGTTGGGCTTGGGAGCTTGAGGGCGATTTTCCACCACTTCGGCCTCAATCACCTGACTTTTTTGAGGGGGTCCGGAAACATCTTCCTGAGTCTTGAGCCAATCGGGCACCGGGGCATTAGGCTGAGAAAGGTCAACCACGGGTTCCTTTTTAACTTCAGGGGCAGCTTTAGGGGGCACTTCTTTTTTGACTTCCTTTGGAGGAGTCGGTTTTTGCTGAGGTCGATAAGGAGGCACCACTCCACCCGTTACAGTAGGGTCCGGCTCCACCACATCTTGAACTCCAAGCAAAGAAAGAATCTTGATTTTAAGTTCATCAATCAATTCTTCGAACACTAAATCGGGGTGCTTTATTTTGAGGTAACCCAGAAGACCCACCACTCCTAATAAGATGAGAACAAGGCCTGCCAAGACAACGTAAAGGACTATTTTAAAGATCTTCCCCACCAGAGATCCCGAAGATGTCGTTTCTGGGGTCGGGTTTTCAGTCGTCAGCCCTGCCGCCTTTAGAGGCACTTCTAGAGTTTTGGTGCTTGAAAATTTATCAGCATCGGTCACGGTTAAGGTGACGGAGTAAGAATCTGCCTTTTTATAGGTGTAAGTGGGATTCTCTAGACCAATTTTATCTTGTTGGGCCGTATAATTTTTTTCATCTGTATCTCCAAAACTCCATTTATAAGTGAGATTTTGATTGGTCAAAGCCGCTGAAACTGTAGAAAGATTCTTAAACGTAACCGCCAAGCCCTCGGCTTTATATTCAAAATTGGCCGCCGTGGCCTGAATGTCTTTGACTTGTATTTCTTTGCTAAAAGAGGCCTCGTTGCCATCTTTATCTTTCACTTTTACAGAAACTTTTTGAAGCCCTGGTGTGTCATAAAGATAGGAAACCGTAGGCACCCCTTCCGTCGTTTGATCTGACTTATTGTCGCCATTAAAATCCCAATCAAACACATAACTCTCGATCGATTGAGCGAGACCTTTCACCTCAAAGTTGATGGGATCACCCTTTTGGACAAATTCTTTGTCAGCCACCAAAGTGATGCCAGGTGAGGGAGTTGAGCCCTCCGGAGTGACTTCTACGGGGGGAGCGTCGCGGAAGACAACATCACGTTGAATTTGACTCCCTGCACCGCCTTTGCCCACAACAATGAGCCCCACTTTGATTTGCTGATCTGTTTTTTGGTAATCAGTGGTCCACACGTCCCCAGTTTTAAACGACGCATCCTTTCGATTGTCTATGTCATTGGCAGGATTGCCATCTCCATCGGAATCGGCATAAATATTGGAATCAATGCGGTATTCTAGGATTTCGCCTTGGCTCCGACGAGCATAAAAGGCAACCGTATCTTTTTCGCCATAAACATAAATTTTATTGTCGTCGGGACTGGTGGGAGGCAAAGTGTCTAAGGTGGCCACAACCGCGCCTTGGCCCGGTACATAGTCATCAAAGACAATTTTTACCTGTCCCTTAGCTGTTTTACCCGCAGTATTCACCACCGTGACCTCAGCAGTGATTTCTTTTGATTCGGAAGGGATATAAGTGGCTTGCCACAATCCAGATGTCAGATAAGACCGGTCTGCACTGTTATCAATGTCATCATTAGGAATGCCATTGCCATTTGAGTCTACAAAAATATTTTTGTCTATACGGTACTCTAAAACATCAGCGCGAGGTTGGAGGTCAAAGACGACTCGCCCCTCCTGCCCTAGAATGTGCACCACCCCATCGGTCATTTTTGGCAACGTGGAAAAACTAACATTCAAAGGCACGTCAAAGACGTCCCCTGCACCCTGTGAAGGCTTGGAATAGCGCCCTCCCACCATGATACTC
>CAZNDI010000105.1:0-2304 GCA_964571805.1 uncultured Candidatus Peribacteria bacterium | reverse complement strand
CCCTCGACCACTAGATTATAGATTTCTTTCTTCTTCCCCGTCAGTTTCAGTTTTTTAAGCACAGGATAATTTTTTTCTGTCTCTTTAATCGTGTCTTGGAATACAGGCATAAAAAGCACCTCATATTTTTTATAGCTAGAATCAGCTGTAAGTTGAGGAAGATTTTGATTTTTTACCTCGGTCAATTTTAAAATGTCAGGAACGCTTATCATTGTTATTTTGTTTTAGAGAGTAAGCAGAATTTAGAGTATCAAAAAAAGAAAAAACAAACAAAAATTTCCATCGCACCATCTGCTATAATCAATTCATAAAACAAACCCATGGAACAAACCGCCCTTCACATTGTCAAAACGTTTCAGGACGCCGGACATGAGACTTACTTTGCGGGGGGCTCCGTGAGGGATTTATTGATGGGAAATCAACCCCAAGATTATGACATCGCCACGTCGGCAACACCGGATGAAATTGAGAGAATCGTGGAGGGGATTCATCTCGATGCCAAAACCATTCCCATTGGAAAGCAATTCGGAGTGATATTGGGCTTGGTACACGGCCATGAATTCGAGATCGCCACCTTCCGTTCAGATTCGAGTAAGTCAGATGGGCGACGACCCGATGCAGTGCTTTTCACCTCTGCCGAAGAAGACGCAGTGCGTCGAGATTTTACCCTCAATGGCCTTTTTTACGATCCCGTGAAAAAAAAGGTGATCGATCACGTGGGGGGTCAAAAAGACATTCAAGATAAAGTGATTCGTTTTATTGGAGAGCCCCATGAGCGACTCAAAGAAGATCATCTTCGACTCCTTCGAGCCATTCGTTTTAAAAATAATTTTGGATTTAAATATGATCCCCTAAGCGAGCAAGCCCTTCAAGAAATGCCTCATTTGGCGGCAACCCTTTCTAAAGAACGAGTGCGGGATGAAATGACCAAAATCCTCCTTCATCCCCATCGGGCTCACAGCCTACGAGAGATGCTAGATTTTGGTTTGATGCCACATCTTATTCCTGAGTTGATGAAAACTGAGGGAGTTGATCAGCCTCTGGAATATCATCAGGAAGGGGATGTCATGAATCATTTATTGAAATCACTGGATGAGATCCCAAAGGAGTGGGTTTCTGAAGCCCTGGTGTGGGGGGTCTTGCTCCATGACATCGCCAAACCTCAGACTTATTCGGTGGAAGAAAGAAATCTATAATCTAGTGGTCGAGGGGCAGGTGTGGAAAATTCGAGGGATGGGGCAAAAGAAAGACATGACAGCTCGGCATCTTCGAAGAATGTTCGGGGCCTTCTATTTGGCCGGAGAAACGTTTAAAGCCAATAAAATAGCGATGCTTTGCGAAGAGATCGAATGGCTCTATTTTGCTGCGATTGGCATCCACGTGGCGGCGTTGAGTCCTAATTTATTCAAGCCCAATGCCGAAAAACAGGCTGCTCCCAATGTTGCTTTGGTCCACCCTTCTTTTAAGGCAAAAATGAAGGTGGCCGAAAAAGAAATCAAGCGAGGAGAGGTGGTAGCAGAAAGTAAAAATTTGATGCGTATCCTAGGAGCCACCCCACCCAATAGTTTGACCACGACCACTTATAGTGAAATTGTTATGAAGTTGGCCAAAAAATGGGGGGTGAAATGTAAAAATGTCTCGGCCAAAGAACTCGATCAATATTATTTGCTCAAATCCGTTTCTCGCGGCAGTGATCACGAGGCTAAATTGATGGTGCTTACGATTGAAGTTCCTGGCAGTAAGAGCTCGACGGTGCTTGCGGGCAAGGGGATTTGTTATGATTCGGGTGGCATTCAGGGGAAAGGGAGTTTTATGAAGACGATGAAAGAAGACATGGCCGGGAGTGCCTGTGTTTTGGCGACGGTGTTGAACATTGTTAAAAATAAGCTAAAGCTCAAAGAAACCACGCATTTCTTGATGCCTCTTGCCGAAAATATGGTGGGTCCTGGCGCGAATCGAGCGGATGATGTGTGGACGGCGGGGGATGGTCAAACGGTGGAAATCATTCATACCGATGCGGAGGGGCGGTTGATTTTGGGGGATGCGATTTGTTATGCCAAAAACAATTTTAAAAATATCAACAAGGTTTACACGATTGCCACGTTAACGGGGAGTTGTATTTATGCTCTAGGTGAGGTTTATCCGGGGGCGTTGTGTAATGATGATGGTTTGCGCGAGGAGGTGGTGGTTGCGGGGAAGGAATCGGGGGATTTGGTTTTTCCGGGTCCTTGGGATTTGGAATATGATGACAATAATAGTCCTATGGCTGATGTGGCGAATTTGGGGGAAAAGGACCGGGAGGCG
>CAZNDI010000104.1:0-2377 GCA_964571805.1 uncultured Candidatus Peribacteria bacterium | reverse complement strand
AATGAAAGCAGATCGTTTTTATCCCGAAAATAAATTGCCTGATATAAAATCGGTCATTGTGTTGGTAGCGTGGTACGGAACCCCGGATTGTGGGCCGGGTGGTGGAGCGAATCGTGGACCGAATAGTGGAAAACAACAATCCGGTCCACAATTCAGCCAACAATCCGGAATAGTCGCCCGCTACGCCCGAGGAAAGGATTATCACAAGATTCTCAAGAAGAAGTTGCTTCGTTTGTCGGAGTGGTTGAAAAATCAGGGGGAGGGGATTGAAACTTATCTTTCAGTCGATAGTGGCCCGACGGTGGATCGAGTGCTGGCTCAGGCGGCGGGATTAGGCTTTTTTGGGAAGAACGCAAATTTGATTGACCCGCGAAAGGGCAGTTATTTTTTCATTGCGAGCTTGATGACCAATCTCGAGCTTTCCTCCACCGAAAAGCAGCGGATGCCCAGTTGTGGGGATTGTCGAAAGTGTATTGTGGCATGTCCTACGAACGCCATTGTGGCTCCGGGAGTGATTGACGCGAGGCGTTGCATCTCTTATCTAACGATTGAAAATAAAGGGGGTATCCCTTTGGTGCTTCGCTCAAAAATCGGAAATCGGATTTTTGGTTGTGATATTTGCCAAGAAGTTTGCCCCTTCAATGAAGGCCGGGCAGGGAAACAGGAAATCACGATCGATCCCCTCAAATCAACTCATGGAGTGGGGGAGTGTTTGAATCTAAAAGATATTCTTTCGATTGAAACTGATGAGCAATTCCTTCAAAAATTTGCAGGAACACCCCTGATGCGGGCCAAAAGACGAGGTTTGATTCGCAATGCCTGTGTGGTAGCAGGGAACAGCAAAGACGAGTCCCTCATTTCATATTTAGAAAAAGTGGTAGAACGCGAAGAGGATGTGATGCTAAAGGAGCATGCCCAGTGGGGAATTGATCAATTGAGTGAGGCCCAAAAGTGACTTCTAAAGCCCTTGACATTCCATGTCTTTACTGATACCTTGGGGCCATAAAGTTGTTCTTTAAAAAATTCATTAAATTAGTAGGTTCAAATCTGCGCTTGACTAGACTGCATAACCCTCCTGGTCTATGCCCTTTGGCTTAGCGCCAAGGTTTCAGGCTAAAGCTTTGAGTGCAGATACTCTGCCTACTAAGCTCAGATAGTCTTATTGTGAAGATGTTAGCATCTTCTTATTATTGACTTTCTGAGTTCCAAACCCCACCCCTTGCAATGGAGCATTGTCATGTCGCATGCTGATTTTGAGAGAAGTTTTCGGTACCAACAATTGGCGAGTGGCTCAAATTCCACTCCCCCTGTCGCCGAAAATGAGGCAAAAAAGGAGAAAGTCGACTCTCCCCCATCAGAGGGGCAGCCAACCTCGCGAGTCGGTCACGTCAGCCTGGTGGCTTTCCTTGGCCTCGTGGGGGCCATTCTGTGGGCGGCTTTGTAGCTGCCCCCGGGCGGAGTACAACGAAGCCCGCCCCGCGTTCCAACGCGGCGGCGGTGCCTTCAACCTATTCAAAAATCAACCAAAGTACCCCATAGAGCAAAGGCAAATGCAGTAAATAGATCCACAACGAATTTTTACCCAAGTGAATGAAGGCCATTTGCCAACGATGTGGAGCTTTTAGTTGAACAATTTTTTTATACAATAAGTTTCCTAGCCCTATTCCTATCAAAATCACTCCAAACCATGGCAATAAGGGGTAATAATCAAAAGAGGCAAAGCCTTTGGGGGTCAGGCCAAAGGGGATCAAAAAGGGCATGTTGACGGTAAATTGATCGACAAAGCTTCCGAGAAAAATCAGAAGGGCGCCTAAAAAAACATTTAGCCATTTAAAACGGAGCAGAGGAATGCTTAAAATGACGCTGGCCCCCATCAAATGTAGGATGCCAAACCAGACAGCTTCATTGGGAAAAGTCAGCCAAGAAACCAACGTGATTCCCATCGCAATCCCTAAAAGCTTCAACCCCCGTTTCAAGTTGATTTGGCGGGCTTTTTGAGCTCCTTTTCCCTGATAAATGATCGCGGATACCATTCCCACCATTCCCATAAAGAGCAGGGCTGCAATCCGACCCTCATAAAACCAGAATCCTTCATAGTACTTCAATTCATCAAAGCCATAAAAATAACTCAAATTGAAGACTAAATGAAAGGCAACGACCATGACAATCGCTATGCCCCGAATGAAGTCTGGAAGCCAAATCCTTTGATTTTTTATAGGAGCCAAAGGGTGAAGGTGGGGGTTAAATGAGGTGTGAAAACCAGAACCATCCCATGGCTAGTACGGCAAGAAGGTATAGGATCGTGAGGGCTTTATTCATTTTTTTGACGTTAAGTCTGCCACCCTATTATAACGACCTCCCTTGAAAATTACACCTT
>CAZNDI010000103.1:0-2402 GCA_964571805.1 uncultured Candidatus Peribacteria bacterium | reverse complement strand
ATAAAATTCATGTTAGGTTACAATGGCTTCATTTTAGTAAACAAAAGTTCACCTGCCAATGGATTGAATTTGTCGTTTAAAATTAGCGATGTTTTCGTCAGTCACCTCCCGGGGATGTCGACCTGTTTTGATGGCATAATTTTCGGCCGGGAGCCCAAACGCATCCCAGCCCATGGGATGAAGGACATTGAAACCCTGCATGCGCTTGAAGCGGCAAAAAATATCGGTGCCAGTGTAGCCTTCCGGGTGGCCCACATGAAGCCCCGCGCCACTTGGATAAGGAAACATGTCTAAAACATAGTATTTTTCTTTGGAGGTGTCGACTTCTGCTTTAAACGTCTTATTTTCAAGCCAATACTGTTGCCATTTGGGTTCTATTTTTGAGGGATCGTACACTTCTTTTCGATTAAAAATTAAAGATTCAAAATTAAAAATTAAAGATTCCAGATTCGTTTAAATTTTTAATTAATACCAGTTTAGCGGGTTTTTAGGAATTCCTCAAATGGCAAGCCCCAAAGGGGGGCCCTGGGGCGAAGAGCGGTGAGCGGTGAGCGGTGAGCGGTGAGCGGTGAGCGGTGAGCGGTGAGCGGTGAGCTTTTTTAATCACAAAAAAACTTTTTAGAAAAATTCTAAAAAGTAATTATTGTAGTTTCGCTCTTCGCTCATCACCTATTCAAGAGGTTCTTCCACTTTTCGTACTTCATTCTCTTTAATTTCCACTTTTTTTAGTGCTTCCAGCAATTCTTTGACGACATCCTTCCCCCCCAGACCAAAAGCTAGACCTCCAGCTAGAGTAAGCATCGCCACAAAGCCAACAAAGAGAATTTGAATCAGAATTTCGGCAATTTGTAATTGAGAAAGGGCAGCCAAGGCAGAAAAAACGATGACAGTGTATTTCGCGGCAATCCCCAAGGCGTCCCCCGTGCTTGCCTTAGCAAAACCAAGAGAGGTCTTGATGATAATTTCCATCGTATTTCCAATTTGAATCCCCACTAAAACAATGAAAAGAGCCACAATGAGATCGGGAGCAAAAGCGATGACGCGGGTCAAGAAATCGGCTACTTCTGTGAGACGAGCAATTTTGGTGGCTTCAATAAAAAATAGGAAAATCAAGTAAGCCTTCACCACCTTGGCAATAAAATGAGAAGGACCCCCCTTCACTCGAGTACGACTGAGAAAGTGCTTCAATCCAATTTTTTCAGAGATAAATTCTAATCTGAGTTTTTGGGACATGCGGATGATCCCCCATGCGGCGAATTCAGCTAAAATAAGGCCAAAAAGGAACATGGCCAAGGCCCCTAAAATGAAAGGTGCTAGCTCAATGAAGCCATCATATTTTTCTTGAACGATGGCAGTGATGTTTCCAGTGACAGAACTCAGGAAATTATTCATTGTATTTGCAATTGATAAATCCCTTTATTATAGCAAAAAATGGCTTAAAAATCAATCGATTGGCGCCCCATTTTCTTTTTTTTCAATCCTAAAGGCTTGCTGAAGATAAATCAGGTCTTTATTGATGCGCCTGAGGGCTCCGGCTGAATGGGTCATCTCTTTGAGGGACTTCCCCATCGCCTCGGCTTCTGATTCTAAACTTTCTTCGATGAAAGCGAGAATCGAGGCCAGGGTGGCAAAATAATCGTGTGATTCCACATGAAAATTGAGTCTGTTTTTTCGATCGGTGCTCATGTTATGAGGGGTTAGTGATTATTGTGCCAGTCGGAGGGCAAGATCCAACAGGCAGAGCTTTACTATATTCTACATAGAGAATAATGAATAAGCAATTCCTTTTCCTATTTTTCTCTTGTATTATTTTAAAGATGATTTCGTAATTATAATTCAAAATTGAAAATTAAAAATTTAAGATTCTGACCTTTTAATTTTCAATCTTCAATTTTCAATCTTAGATGGCCATTCATAACGAACTCAAAAAGCTCCGGGCAGAAAATAATTTTACGTTAAAAGCCCTGGCTTCTAAGGTGGGTTATGGAACGGGCAATTTGTCGTCGTATGAAACGGGGAAACTCAAGGCCAAAGATCCTACGTTGATTCGGATTCTGACGCGTGGCTATGGGCTGACAAAAAATGAGGCGGGAGTAAGAGTAGCCGAATGGAGGAAGGCGGAGCTTGAAGAGACTTATCACCTTGAATTGGCTCAGACTCCGGTGGCTTATAATAAAGGAAAAAATATTCCTAAAAAAACATTGGATGATTTTTTGAAGGAGGAGGGGTTCGATCAAAAGGCCATTGATAAGATTAAGAGGGAGATTGAGAAATATAGATAAAGTTTTTCTCCAATTGACCTTTTCATTAAACTGAAGCCTTTTTAACTGAATCCATAATCCATTGACAGGTGAACTTTTGTTTACTAAAATGAAGCCATTGTAACCTAACATGAATTTTAT
>CAZNDI010000102.1:0-2624 GCA_964571805.1 uncultured Candidatus Peribacteria bacterium | reverse complement strand
GTCAAAGACATATGGTGGAAGACTTTTGTGGAAGACCGGGATGACATGGTGGGATTGGATGCAGCGATTTTAATGAACCCCAAAACGTGGGAAGCCAGTGGGCATGTGGCCAGTTTTAGCGACCCCTTGATTGACTGTAAAAAATGCAAAACCAGACACCGGGGAGACAAATTGCTCGAGGAAAAAATAGGCGTCGAAAAAACAGCGGGTGTAAAATTGAAAGATCTTCAAAAAAGATTGACCGAGGAGCAAATCCCCTGCCCTGAGTGTGGCAAAGTTGATTGGACTGAAGCCAAGACTTTTAATCTGATGTTCAAGACGCAACAAGGCGTGGTCGAAGGAGACACGACAGAAATTTATCTTCGACCCGAAACCGCTCAAGGGATTTTTGTGAATTTTAAAAACGTGATCGACACCTGCAGGGTTCGAGTGCCGTTTGGAATTGGCCAAATTGGAAAAGCCTTTAGAAACGAAATCACACCCGGAAATTTCACTTTTCGTACCCGTGAATTTGAGCAGATGGAAATTGAATATTTTGTCCATCCTGATGAAAAAAAAGAAAAGTACGAGGAGTGGAAACAGGAAAGTAAAAATTTCTTCACCCAGACCCTGGGGATCAAAGAAGAAAATTTGCGCTTTAGAGAACATGATGAAGAAGAACTTTCCCACTACTCGGCCATGACCTTTGATGTGGAATATCGTTTTCCTTTCGGTAAAACCGATGCCGTGGAAACTTGGGGAGAGCTTCAGGGATTGGCCGATCGAGGCAATTATGATTTGTCTCAACATGAAAAATTCAGTGGCAAAGATTTAAAATATCGAGATCCACATACAAACGAAGTCTATCTGCCTCATGTGATCGAACCTAGTTTTGGCTGCGATCGGACGGTTTTGACCGTTTTGATCGATGCCTATCATGAAGAAAAATTAGAAGACGGGTCAGAAAGAGTGGTGATGAAATTCAAGCCCTCGCTAGCCCCCATTCACGTCGCTATTTTTCCCCTTTTAAAGAACAAGGAAGAATTGATTGAAAAAAGCAAATTGATTCATAAAGCCCTCAAACCTCATTTTCGCACCGAGTGGGATGACAACGGAAATGTGGGCAAACGCTACCGTAGGCAAGATGAAATCGGCACCCCCTTTTGCATCACTGTCGATTTTGACAGCTTGGAAGATGACACGGTGACAGTCCGAGATCGGGATACCATGAAGCAAGACCGGGTGAAAATTGAGGAATTGGAAGATTATTTGAGGAAGAAATTGTATTAAAACAATTAATTTTGTCGTAGCCACGCGATTAATCGCGTGGCTACGGAAGAGACATTGACAAAAATGGCAAAACCATATAACTTTTAACAAGTATTTTAATAATATTTAACAATTCATTTTCATGAAAAATTCATTTTATTTTCTCGTTGTCCTCATGGGCCTCACAACTTTGGCGGGTTGCTCGTCGTCTGGTGAAAAAGACACAGATACCAAAGACACCCCTCAAGTTGAAGAGCAAGCCACAAAAGAGGGTGATGAGGACAAAACTGAAGCAACCAGTGAAGCTTCCGGTTCAAGTGATAGCCTTGCTCAGTCAGACGAAAAATTACTCGCCTATGTCGATTGTATCAACGGTCATTCCAACCGAGCATTGAGCAGTTATGATCGCTACCTTTCTTGGGCCAATGAAGCTACTGGGCCTACGGGAGCCGAGAAAAATATTTATGGACTTTACACCTTGACCGGTGCAACCACCAAATGTGTGGCAGGAATCAAGGCTTCCAATGCTCTCAAGCCTTCTTATCCTGCCCTTGAACAGGCTGCAGGAAGTTATTCGACAGCCCTAACAAAGCTTGAACCCCTTCTGGAAGAGGCAAATGAGTATTACACCGAACAAAATTACAAAGATGATGCCATGGCCAAAGGGAAAGAACTTCACCCTAAATTGATGGAAGCCTTCAAAGCTTTTGAAGCTGCAGACGGAACCCTGCGAACTGAATTGGAAAAAATTCAGGATGAGTTGGATGTGAAACGATTGACTGAACTCGAAAAAACGGAAGGTAAAAAATATGCTTATCTCAGCACCAATAGCATGATCATGGCCAAGAAAGTCATCAATTTAGGAAATGTGGCTGATCTTAAAGAAATCAAGGTGGATGAGTTACAAAAAGCCACCGAAGCCTTTGAAAAAGCCGTTGATGAACTAAAAGCTTATGATAAAGCACACAAATCTGAACTAGGAGTAGGAGTCAGTATCGATTCTTTCATTCGTGGTGCTGGCGATTTAGTCACAGCTGCCAAAGAATTGACTCGACGAGTTCGAGACAACACGCCTTACGACACCGGAGAATTGATGACTTTGGGTGGTCCTGGAGGATGGATGGTCAATGGTTCACCTGACAAGCTTTTAAATGTTTATAATAGCCTTGTTCAGACCTCAAACGGTTTGAGATTCTAAGCTTCAAATCAATCCTAAAAAACCAGCCGCGCAAGAGATCGCGCGGCTGGTTTTTTTTTAATTACTTATGTTACATCTCATGCGATTCACTCCACTCTTTCCTGTCAATGACAAGTGAAGAGCGGAGAGCGAAGAGCTAATCTCAATTTCAAATTGCAGCAAGCTCACCGCTCCACGC
>CAZNDI010000101.1:0-2727 GCA_964571805.1 uncultured Candidatus Peribacteria bacterium | reverse complement strand
TTACTGACATTGATTTCTTTGGTTTTATATGAAAAAAATACACTATCATCTCTTTGGCGTTCTCCTCATTTTTCCTTTGTGGATTTCGGATGCTTTTGGCCTTTCTTTACAGGATTTTAGAAAGCAGATTTTTAGACCCAATAATTTGCCGGCTGGCGATACCTCAAATGTGAGCGTTGAAACCAAGGTGATTGACATTCTCAATTACCTCATCAATTTAATTCTCTTTGCTTCAGGCTCCATTGCGGTTTTGATGCTGGTTTATGGAGGCATACGCTTTATTGCTTCTACAGGGAATGAAGATCAAAAGGAAGAAGCCATCAAGATCATTCGTTGGGCCATTACAGGTTTGATTGTAGTCATCCTTGCCTTTGCCTTGGTGACAAATGTCATTGATTTGATTTATAAGGCGACAACGTAGTCAATTTCAAATTGAGGCTATAAACACGAGCCATAAACAGGAGCTTTAAATGTTAAATTTTAAATGCTAAAGTGATGGAGTCCGATCATTTTAGTCCTTTAGATGAACTCCAAACAATTCTACCTCACCACGGCGATTGCTTATGTAAATGCGCCCCCTCATCTGGGCTTTGCCCTTGAACTCATCCAATCGGATGCGATTGCTCGTTACAAGCGATTGATGGGCTATGAAACCTTCTTTTTGACGGGAACGGATGAGCATGGCTTGAAGATCTACAATACGGCCACAGAAGCCAAAGAAGACACTAAAGAATTTGTTGATCGCCATGCGGCTATTTTTAAAAGCTTGAAGTCTGTTTTGAATTTATCCACCGATGACTTCATCCAAACTTCCGATCGAAAACGTCATTGGCCTGCGGCGCAAAAGATATGGCGAGCACTGGAGGCTAAGGGCGACATTTATGAAAAAGAATATGAAGGTCTTTACTGTGTGGGTTGTGAAACCTTCATGAAGGAGACTGATTTAGTGGAGGGGCTTTGCGTCATTCATCAAAAAGCCCCCATTGTTTCCAAAGAAACCAACTATTTTTTCCGCCTTTCAAACTATAGCGCTGAGATTGTAAGATTGATTGAAGCAGATGAACTCAAGCTCATGCCAGAATCCCGGAAAAATGAGTTTTTAGCCATGGCTAAAGAGGGGTTGTTGGATGTGAGCTTTTCCCGCCCTCGCTCAGTTCTGCCTTGGGGTGTCCCGGTTCCCACTGATGAAAATCACGTCATGTACGTGTGGTGCGATGCTTTAACAAACTATATTTCGGCTCTTGGTTATGCCGATGAAACAGAAGAATTTAAGAAATTTTGGCCCGCTGATCTCCATGTGATTGGCAAAGACATTGTTCGTTTTCATGCTGGCATTTGGATTGGAATGCTCCTTTCCGCTGATTTACCTTTACCTAAAGGCATTCTAGCCCACGGTTTTGTTACTCATAATGGCGAAAAGATGAGTAAGTCGACGGGCAACGTGGTTGACCCCATCGAGTTGGTAAAAAAATACGGTGTGGACATGCTCCGCTATTATCTCTTGCACGAAGTCCCGGTGGGCAAAGATGGAGATTTCAATGATCGACTTTTTGTCGAGCGTTATAATTCTGATTTGGCTAATAATTTGGGCAATCTTTTGAATCGAGTTCATACCCTTATTTCCAGAAATAACCTTCAGGATTTTAAATTTGAAGAAATAGGAGGCGAATTTGAAAGGATGACCAATGAAACGCATGGTAAATATACCGAGGAAATGGAGCAATATAATCTTCATGAAGCCATTTTTCACGTGTGGAAGTTGGTTGATTTTGCCAATAAACAGATGGAAGAAAAGAAGCCATGGGCTTTGATCAAAGAAGATCCAGAAGCAGGCAAGTTGGTTTTATGTAATCTTCTTGAGATTCTGAGGCATATCACCCTTCTTATAACCCCTTTTATGCCTGAAACGAGCGAGAAAATGAGGCTTCAACTAGGTTTGCCTGCTCAAATCCCGATTGAAGTTGGAAATTTGGAGCAACAACCTGAGGCAGGATGGGGGGTGGTGAAAGACTGGAATCATTTGGGGCAGAGTGAGATTATTTTCCCGAGGATTGAAGTTGAATTGCCTTCATCGCAATGATTTACTAACTCACTTTACGCACCTCGATTTACTCTATCGTTTCCTATCAGTAACAAGCGAAGAGCGGTGAGTGGAGAGCGAAGAGCTAATCTCAATTTGAAATTGCAGCAGGCTCAACGCTCCACGCTCTTCGCTCTTCGCTCACCGCTTGTAAGTTGGTGTACTTAGAGATAATTCATAGTAAAGAGCGCGTAAGGTGATTTACTAATTCACTTGAATTTTAAAAGCTTGAATTTGACCGCCTCAGGGGTTTTGCCTTTTTTTGATCTCTCCTGAGCTGCCACCCGAAGGGTTGACATAAAAATGATTTAATGATATAGTAAAGAAAAAGGACCTGGCCTTGAATATTACTTAAATCTTTGGTATAATAAATAGAATATGCAACAAGAAAACAGTTACAATTCGGCAGAAATTGAACAAGCCACGCTAGGGGATAGGGTTTGGCAATTCGTTCGCTTTGCAGTAATCACAGGAGTCATATTTGCAATTTCGTTTTTTGCCATGAATTTTCATGCCTACAAATCAATTTTGGCCAGCATGTTAGACCCGGCAGCCCAACAAGAAAAAAATGATGTTCTTGTGAATGCCGCTGGAGGATCTCAAATCAACGAATCACTCCTTTTGCCCGTATTGAATGGTGAAAAAGA
>CAZNDI010000100.1:0-2903 GCA_964571805.1 uncultured Candidatus Peribacteria bacterium | reverse complement strand
GTTTTGAACCCATAACCCTCCAAAGCCTTTTGTTTACGATGGCCAATCCCAGGAATTTTTTCGATCTCCATTTTAGTAAGAAATTCAGGAATATCCTCCCGCAAAAGAACCGCCGTCCCATTGGGTTTTTTCAGCTCACAAGCCATTTTAGAGAGGACCTTATTCACCGAAATCCCCACCGTTACCGTGATGCCCAATTTTATCTCAACCTCTTGTCGAATCATTTCCCCAATTTCCCAATCCGTTTTCCCATGCATTTCCGATAACCCCTTCAAGTCCATATAAGCCTCATCAATCGAACTCACTTGAACCGAAGGCGACCATTCTCTCAAAATCCCCATCAACTTCCGGGACACCAAGGTATAAAACCTAAAATCTCCTTCCAAAAACACCCCCTCGGGACACAATTTTTTGGCTTCCCAATACGGCATCACCGTCTTCACTCCCCGTTCCTTCGCCTCCTGCGATTTCGCCAACACAAAACTCCCGATGCTTCCCAGCACCATAACAGGTTTTCCCTTTAATTCCGGATGACGAGACAATTCGCAAGAAGCAAAAAATCCGTCAGCATCGATGAGAGCAATCATTTGGAGGGCGTTACTTTTTTTCTCAATCCTCACAACTAAATTTTAGCGGTGAGCGAAGAGCGTGGAGCGGTGAGCTTTTTATGAAATGCAAGAAGCATTTTATCTAATTCATCGGTTTTGTTTAAAGCCTCTTCTAGTTCATTATTTTGTATATAATTAAAATCTTCGGCAAGAATAATTTGGGTTTCTAATTCTGCAAGTGAACCTTTTGCAATCAATATAAAATTCGCAAAATCTTTATCAGATCCTCGCTGACTACCTTCAGCAATATTTGAAGGAATAGAAATCCCTGACCTGCGGATTTGAGAAGTTAATCCATAAATTTCTTCTTTCGGAAATTTTTTAGTCAGTTGATATATAAGCTTCACTAAAGCCATTCCCTTTTCCCAAATTTTAAGATTTTTATAAGGTAATTTAATCATTGAAATTAAAGTTAATTGATAGTTTTAAATGTGATTTTGCGATAAAAAAGCTCTCCGCTCACCGCTCCACGCTCTCCGCTGCAGCCGCAGGCTGCTCACAGCTTGCGAACCACTCCTCTCACCACTCCCACCATTCCATGGTGCACATAGTCTTCCAGTGGCAAATCGGGATAATTTGGATTGGCGGATTCCAAGACAAAGCGGTTTTCCATTTTTTTGAGGATTTTAACGACCAATTGACCCTCTAAGCTCACCACCACGGTTTGGTTGAGATGCGCTCCTCCCGTGCGTTCGACGATGACAATGTCCCCGTCCAAAATGCCGGCTTGGTCCATGCTGTCGCCTTTCACTTTCACAAAAAAAGTATTGTTGGGTTGATTGATTAAATAAGCATCCAGACTCATGCGATCGCTGGCCTCCTCTTCGGCGGGGCTTGGGAAACCTGCCCGAACGGATTTGTAGTAGGGGAGGCTCAGGAAGTTTTCTCCCGGGACTAGCCTGTTTTTCACTTTTTTCAAAAACCCCGCCGTGACCAATTTATTGATTGCATAATAAGCCGTTGATTTAGATTTACATCCAAAAATAGTGCGCATTTCTTCATAGGTCGGAAGCTTTTTATAGTCCCGATAATGAACGCGAAGCTTTTGAAGTTGGGATTCGTAGGTCATACTTTATCGTTAAAAATTATTTGGAGGCCGGGGGGAGCCTCTTTTAAGGAGGGAATTAGGTTATTAGGTGATATTGTAATTCTATTTTAGTAAACAAAAGTTCACCCATCAAGCAAATGGAATTGACGGATGAAAATATTCGATCTCAGATACTTGTGCTAAAATTGAATTAAACAAACGCTAATTTATTATTTATGTTCACCACCATCAAAACCTATCGTGATGTCGTCGATGCCAATGTTGATAAGGGTTATCTTGAGTCAAAGGGGATAGAATGCCATCTTAACAATGAGCAAATGATCTCTGCTGACTGGCTCCTTTCCCAGGCAGTGGGTGGAGTTGAATTGCAAGTAAAAAAAGAAAGTGCTGAAGAAGCTTTAAGCCTCCTCCACCATCCAACCGATTAACCCTTTAAATCACTCACACCACGCACCCCTTAGGAGCGGTGAGCGAAGAGCGTGGAGCGGTGAGCTTGCTGCAATTTCAAATTCGGATTAGCTCTTCGCTCTTCGCTCTCCGCTGACCGCTCTCCGCTTGCGATTGAAGAAGAGTGAATCGCATGAGGTGTAAAACATGAGTAAACAAAATAACCACAATCATTATGGAAGGCTTCAAAGACAATTTAGAAAAAGACACTTTGGAAAATGACAACTTTCGAAAAGTGCTTTACACAGGCAAACACAGTCAGCTCGTCCTAATGAGCTTAAAGCCGGGAGAAGAAATCGGCATGGAAACGCATCTCAAAAATGATCAATTCATTCGCATCGAAAAAGGCCAAGGAAAGGGGATTATTGATGGCCACGACTACGAATTGAAAGATGGTGCCAGTGTATTGGTTCCTGCAGGTGCTAAACACAACATCATCAACACTTCTGATTCTGAGCCAATGAAACTCTACACGGTTTACTCACCTCCTCATCACAAAGATGGCCTCGTGAGAAAAACTAAAAAAGAAGCAGAAGAAAATGAGGAAGAATTTGAAGGGCAGACGACCGAATAAACCTTTTTTTGCTTGACTATTAATCCTATTTAAGAGATAATTGAGCCGTACAGTTTAAACATCATGTGATTCATCGTTCCTAGTTAAGTTCAAGTCAATTTAGTAGGTTAGGATAGAAGCTCATTGAGATAAATTGTCGTTTATTTCTTATCCTAATTAATATTATGGGTACAAAACTATTTGTCGGAAGCCTCGCATGGGGAACTACTTCTGAAGGTCTACGCGC
>CAZNDI010000099.1:0-2924 GCA_964571805.1 uncultured Candidatus Peribacteria bacterium | reverse complement strand
CTTCCAGCTTTTTCCAACATCCTCTTTTTGATCACATGATCTTTCTCTTTACTATTATTCTGAACCGTCAAACTGACTACCTTTGTGATGGCAAATTCGGAATCTCCACTCAAAACAACATCATCAAGTGGCCCCTCTTGCTGTGGTTTCTGGAAAAAAGACCAAATCAAGAGGAAGAATAAAATGAAGAGAGCCGGGCGGAAGTATTTAGACATGAGAAGGGAAAGAGTTAGTGAACTGCCTGATTTGAGCCTCTATGGCTCCAAATTCGCGTTCTTGCGGGATTTCTTTTTTGATGAAAATAAGACAAACAATGGAACGAGGGATCTCGGGAAGGTGAAGTCTGAGGCTTTCATAAATCTGTCTTTTGAGCTTATTGCGATGAACAGCCTTTGGAATGGCTTTTTTGGCAATACTCAGGGCAAATTTCGATTCAGGGGTCAACGCGGGTAGAAATTTAAAAACCAACCACCGTGTCTTGTAGGCCTGACCTTGCCTGCTCAACTTGACGATCAGTCGTTGATTTGAAATCCGATGTGCTTTTTTGAGCATTATTAAACCGTGAGGCATTTTCGCCCTTTGCTGCGACGACGATTAATCACTTTAGACCCTCCTTTGGTGGCCATTCTGGATTGAAAACCGTGACGTTTATGACGTTTTCGTTCGTTACTTTTACTTAGCATGTCTATATATTAAAAGGCCAAGGAATTTTAAAGGCTTTTAAAATGAAAGTCAAATGACTTCTTGCTATAATAAAATTGAAGTTTGAGACCTAGTGTCTACTGGCTCAATCATATATCGCCTAAATTATTAATTTTTGTACACGAATCTGGCTCTCATCAAAGATCTACTACACTTCATTAAGGCCTATAAAGGACGTTTTATAGTCGGTACTCTTTTGAGAGTCACCAGCGACATCGTTTGGCTGTATCCTGTTTGGGCCATCAGTGAAGTCATAAATTTTGCCACAAGCTATCAACCCGGTGCCTCACTCCACTACTTTTGGTTCTTAATGATCAGCACCGTACTGGCAGCCCTATATCACTTTCCTAGCCGGGAATTGGCTAAATATTTTATCTACAACATTGCGGAAAAAATAGCCGTGGAAGCGAGGCTTAAAACCATCGAACACATGTTCAGGCTAGACACTCGATGGCATGAGAAAGAAAATACAGGGAATAAAATAAGGCGAATGGACAAAGGAAGTGATTCTTTGAATGACATTTTAAGACTTTATGTTGACCTGATCATTGAATCAACGATCAATCTCATCGCCATCACTTTTATTTTTTCCCAGCTAAAACTAGGGCTCGCCTTGATTTTGATCTTCTTTTTTGTCACTTATTTTTTCCTCAGCATCCGATTAACCAAGAGGGCAAGCCATCAATCGCATGTGACCAATGTGGAATGGGAACAAATGGAAGGCGTGAGTTTTGAAGCCATCAACAATATCAACACGATCAAATCACTTCATTTGGGAGTGAATATTTTAGCCTACCTAAAGCAAAAAGCTAAAAAATTAGTGGAAGAAATCAGAAAAAGAGTGATTTATTTTCGCACCAGGCAAACCATTTTGGACATCTATCAAGAGTTATTTCGTCAGGGAATGATTTTTTACACGGTCTGGAATGTTTTTGAGGGAAATTTCGAAGTGGGCGTCATCGCTCTCGTTTTGTTGTACTTCAATAAAATCCGAGAATCCGCGGGAGAATTTGCCGAGGTCGCTAATGAATGGGTGATTGGAAAAATTGCCATCATGCGTATGAAAGACATTTTAAATGAACAACCAGACATTGAAGTGAAAGGCACCAAAACCCTCCCTCCCATCTGGAAGAAACTAGACATCCAAGGCGTTCATTTTTCCTATGGAGGTCGAAAGGTTCTCAATGACTTCAGTCTGACAATAAAAAGAGGCCAGCGGATCGGGATTGTGGGCCTCTCTGGAGAGGGAAAAAGCACCTTATTCAAACTCCTTTTAAAACTCCATGCCGATTATGAGGGGTTCATTAAATTTGATGATCTGGAATTTAGAACTCTCAAATCTTCAAGTTTTTTTAAACAAGTGGCTGTTGTTCCTCAGGAAACAGAGCTATTCAATCTTTCACTGAAAGAAAACATCACGCTCAGCCCTCAGCTCAGCGGCAAGCAAAAGAAGCAGTTGGAAAAATCAATCGAAATCGCCCACGTGAAGGATTTTATGCACAAATTACCCGAAGGTGTAGAAAGCCTTGTGGGGGAAAAAGGTGTGAAATTATCGGGAGGTGAAAAGCAACGAGTAGGCTTGGCCCGAGCCATTTATCGCCAACCAACACTCCTGCTTTTAGATGAAGCCACCTCTCACCTAGATATTGAATCTGAGAAAAAGATCCAAAATGCCCTCCACAAATTTTTTCAAGAAACCACCGCCATCGTCATCGCCCACCGCCTTTCGACCCTCAAAGAGATGGATCGAATTGTGGTGATCAAAAAAGGCCAGGTCGCGGAGGATGGGAGTTTTGAGGATTTGATGAAGAAGAAAGGTGAGTTTTATCGCTTGTGGGAGAAGCAGAAGTTTTAACAACGAGATAACGAAATAACGTTGTATTTCGTTATTATGAATAAATATCTTCCGCCTAAAAATAAATCTAAAGCCTTTATTTTCGACATGGATGGGATACTGGCAAAAATGCCTGACCAGTCACCGTACAAATGGCACCGGGTGGGAGAAGATACGTTGAATATCTCTGTTTTTGAAGTTTATCAAGCCCTGAAGCAAAGGGGTATAAGATGATTATTTTTACTGGTCAGGATAGGATGTGCAAAACAGAGACGTTGGAATGGCTCAAAAAGCATGAGATCTTTTTTGATGTTCTGGAAATCAGAAAACAACATAGTAAAGAGAAAGATCATGTGATCAAAAAGAGGATGTTGGAAAAAGCTGGAAG
>CAZNDI010000098.1:0-3092 GCA_964571805.1 uncultured Candidatus Peribacteria bacterium | reverse complement strand
TAATTTTATCTACAGCGGCAATTAGTTTTGCGTTGTCGGTCCCAATTTCCATTTTATAAACATGATAATCGGCTTGTCCGATCCAAATCTGAATATCCATAGCTTCATTCACTACATCCATAGCTTCGGCAAAACCAGGTTCACCTTCTTTTTTTGCAAAAATTTGAGTCAATTCCTCTGCAGGGATCATTTTAGTTTTTTCATTGAATTTTTTAAGGAAAGTCTCAAAACCTTTGCTGTCTAGGGCCACTTTGTAATGATAAGCTTGAACACTTTCACCCGAAAGACCCTTTACTTTTTCGAGCCCATTGTCTTTACTGACCACAAGCATTTTTGAATCCGCCAAATCTTTAGGCATTCCTTCTGCGCCGTAAGCTTTGAGAGCTTCATAATCAACGGCAGGTTGACCTTCACTTTCTAGCTGGGCATTTGCCTTTTCCATGATGGGGCTGAGTTTATCCAGGGGTAAATGAACTGTTTCATTCATGTAAGGGCCCACGAAAAGGGGAAGCATGGCATTCACTTCTTTCACTCCTTCAAAATCACCTTTGATCTCAAGCTTGGTCAAAGAAGCATAAAGGTCATCTCCGCTCACTTTAAAATTCCCAGCCATATTTACCAATATTTGACCTAAAGCTCCTTTTTTAGAAGTTTCAGCGCCAGTTTCAGGTTGTTTTATCTGGATGTCTGCATTCACATCCATAGCCACTTCACTCTGCATGTTTTTGGCATCCTTGGCGTTTGTTTTTTCATTCATAATAATATTCACCTTACCTGATTCTTTGGTGTCCGGATTGGTGAAGGCCATATCCATAGTGGTCTTGGCTTCATACATCTTACTGGCTTGGGTGATGGCTTTTTCTAGGACAACGGCTGGATCTTCTGTGGGTCCTGCTTTAGTACAGGCAGAGAGCATGAGGACAGCAGCTAACGTTAAGCCTAAATACTTGCCAATGGCTTTTTTAAACATAATTTAGATTTTTTTAATAAATTAAATAAGTAACGAGACAGTATCAATTTTAGGCTTTTGCGTCAATTTTTTGTTGAAGGGGCTTTTTTTCCAAAATCACTTCCCTGTCTCTAATTTTCCCTCAGGAACGTGATCGATGAAGAGTGTCCCGTTCAAATGATCCACCTCGTGCTGGACAATCCTAGCCTCGAAATCCTCAAAACGCAGCACCCACTCTTCACCCCTTTCCGTCGTGAATTTGGCCACCACCCAATTTGAACGTTCTACAGGTCCCCATTTTTTAGGCAAACTCAAGCATCCCTCCGTTTCAACATTTGTTTCCTCTGACCGCTCCAAAATCACGGGGTTGATCATGGGAAAAGTCAGGCGCTTTTTGCCAATCGTAATGTGCGCCACTCGCGTGTTTATTCCGATTTGTGGGGCCGCAATCCCAACCCCTTTGGTGGCAATCATAGAGTCCTCCATATCTTTTAAGAGTTTGAGGGTTTTTTTGGTCACCTTTCCATGTTTGGCCGATTTTTTCCGAAGAATAGGATTCTCCGACCCCTTGGTGATGTCTATAATCATAATGATTAATCTAAATTATATGATGCTACAATCCGCACCACCATTCGCTCCACAATACGGAATTCATTTATTAAGCAGATAAGCCTCAACAAAGAGATCCAAATCGCCGTCCATCACTTTATCCACCTGGCTTGTTTCGGCCCCCGTCCTGTGATCCTTGACCATGGTATAGGGTTGAAAGACGTAAGAACGGATCTGATTGCCCCAAGCCGCTTCTTTATATCCCCCTTTGAGTTCGTCAATCCTTTCCTTTTTCTCCTCCAAAAGTCTTTGGGCCAGGCGAGACTTCAAAACGGTCATGGCTTGTGCTCGATTTTGAATCTGGCTTCGTTCTGTTTGACAAGTCACCACTAGGCCTGTGGGGATGTGAGTGAGCCGCACGGCCGAATCTGTGGTGTTCACGTGCTGTCCTCCGGCTCCACTGGAGCGATAGGTGTCTATTCTCAGGTCTTTTTCATTGATTTCCACTCCCTGGTCTTCTTCGATGACGGGCAATACTTCCACCAGTGCAAAGGAGGTTTGTCTAAGGTTTTTAGCATTGAAAGGGGACAGTCTTACCAATCGATGAGTACCATGTTCTGCCTTCAAAAACCCGTAGGCCATCATGCCCGAAACTTCAATCGTAGCCGTTTTAATTCCCGCTTCTGCAGCGGCCGTTTTATCCGTGATGGTAGCCTTCCAGCCTTTTTCCTCGATATAGCGTAAATACATTCTCAAGAGCATTTCGGCCCAATCTTGAGCGTCGACCCCCCCCGTGCCGGCTGAAATCACCAAAATGGCATCGTTTTTATCGTAAGGGCCACTGAGCACCAATTCCACATGCGCTTTTTGATAGAGTTTTTCGAGAATTTCAAGCTCTGCTTCCAACTCAGCAGCCTCAGAACTGTCTTCTTCAATCATTCCAGCCAACTCCTCTAGATCCTTCGCTTTTTGAGAAAGGGTGAGCCATTTTTCCTCTAAATCGGTCCAATATTTGAGTTCTTTCAGAACTTTTTCGGCTTTTTTTGGGTCGTCCCACAAACCTTCTCTTTGAGAATCTTGGGTAGCAGTCTCTTTTTTCTCTTTTAAGCCGAGTCCCTCAAAGATAGTGGAGGTCCTGCTTTATCTTTTCCGACAATTCTCGTAGGTCGATCACGGGGCGTCCTTTTTAGTAATAAATCTTGATCATTGTAGTCCAATAAACGCAAAAAATCCAAATTCCATTCCAACTATGGCTTATTGAGCTTGAAATTTAAACAATTATTTGCTATAATGAACGGATGATTTTAAAACAAGCTTACATGGAAAACCAATTACAAAGTACATTCATTGGGCCAAGACAAGAAAAAAATAAGGAGGAAATGCCCCTTTTTCCATCTTCCAAGGTAGAAAGCGCCCTTCCATCGACGACCGACAAGGCTCAAGAAAAAAGCCAAAAGCTTAAAGAATATGAGAAAATGTTCCAAATTTTGTACAAGCAAAAGGAATATGAAAAAATAAAATCCCTCGCCACTGAGCTTAGCGAATTTGATCCAGGTAGTGAATCGGCTGAAAAATGGAGTAATAAGGCAGAAAA
>CAZNDI010000097.1:0-3158 GCA_964571805.1 uncultured Candidatus Peribacteria bacterium | reverse complement strand
TTTTTTTATTACCTATTTTTTCCCATTAAGCCAACAAAAAATACATTCATCTTTTGTTTATTATTCTTTAATCCATAATCTAAACCCCCATCTCCCTCAGTCTCTTGATCCTCTCATCCGTATCAGGATGACTAGAAAACAGCTTAACGAGCCATTCCTCCCTTTTTTAATTTTTCAGTGTATTCTCGATATCTGTGAGGCTGGAAAATAATCTATCTATGTCTTTTTTTAGTACTTTGAGAGAGATGAGTTATTTTTTTATACGCTTCTTTTATCTAAATCAAAGGCTGAAATTTCTCAGTGGATTTTGTTCTATTATCCCGAATATTCTAATTTCCTCAAGACAATAAGCTATTTTTACCTTTTGAAGCTTGATATCATATATCCATGAATCATCAAGAATTTTTACCATATTTTCGTTCTCAAATACTGAAATTACGCTATATATTGGCTCTTTATGGCGCCGTTATTGGCTATTTAGGCTTTGTAAGCAGGTTTGATCATTGGATGTATGTCATGAATCCTTTGTATCCAATTAAAATACTATTATCCATTGGTAGGGATGCCATAGGAATTGAAAGTGCATTTGTTTTCTCACTCATCAGTGCCATAGCCTTTTTTTTAATAGGATTTTTAATGGAAAAGGCCTTCAGCCCCTCAAAGTATAAATGGATTTATATCTTCTTGTTGATTCTTATATTCCTTAGTCTCGCCTTCTTGATTTGGCTCTTGACAGGAGCCTTTGCTGTCTAGACCCTTGTTTTAAACCCCCATCTCCCTCAGCCTCTTGATCCTCTCATCCGTATCAGGATGGCTGGAAAAAAGACCGTTGAGCCATTTTCCCTTAGTCTCATTCCTCAAAGGATTTTCGATATACATGTGGGCTGTCGCTTTATTCGCGACCTCCAAAGGCTCTTTGTCAGCCTTGATTTTTTCTAAAGCCCGCGCCAAACCTTCTGGATAACGGGTGATCAGCGCCCCACTGGCATCCGCCAAATATTCTCGTTGCCGACTGATCGCCAGATGCATCAACTTAGCAATAATAGGTGAGAGGATGGCTAGAGCGATGCCAATCACCAAAACCACCGGATTGCCCTTATTGTCAGAATCCCTATTCCTCCCGCCATAAAAAAGGGAGCGCAGGAAAATATCTGAAAGCAACACAATCAGGCCAATCAGCGCCACGGTCACACTCTGAAGCCGAATGTCATAATTTTTAACATGCGAAAGTTCATGCGCCATCACCCCTTCCAATTCCGGCTTATCCAATTGATCCAAAAGTCCCTGAGTGATCGCTACACTTGCATTTTCTGGCCCTCGTCCCGTCGCGAAAGCATTTAGAGCGGTATCATCGATGATATAAATTTTCGGTGTCGGGATTCCCGTCGCGATGCTCAAATTTTCTACTGTTCTATATAAAGTCGGATTGTCCGCTTTTTTAATTTCCTTCGCGTGCGCAATGGCCAACGTGATGCTACTGGCCGCAAAATAGCTGATCACTGCATAGACTATCGCCACGATGCCGAAAATTCCCATAAAACCGATCGACTGATTCAAATCTTCGGTATAAAAATAGCCATATCCATAGCCCACCGCGCCAAAAAAGGCGATGAAGCAAAATAAGAGGAGGCTGGTGTTTCGTTTGTTGTGTGAAATTTCTTGGTACATGGTTTCGGATGGTTGAGCGGATGGTTGAGCGCATTGTGGACCGGATTGTGGGCCGGATTGTGGAGCGGATGGTGGAGTGGATGGTGGAGTGGATGGCTAACGTGTAGTTTATGAATGGTCTATGGACAGTTTACGAATAGTTAGGGCAAAAGTCATCAGCTTTTATTATGAAAAGCTTGAATGTATTAAATTACTGAAGTAATATGACTTGTACGTATTGCCGCAGAAACAATTCGGGGCAATTCGTTAGCTATTCGTAAACTATTCGGAATTTATGGAATTTGAACTACACTCTCCCTTCAAGCCCACGGGGGATCAACCTAAGGCCATTGAAAAATTGGTGAAGGGGATTAGGGCAGGCAAAAAACATCAGACCTTGTTGGGAGTCACGGGCTCAGGAAAAACTTTTACGATGGCAAATATCGTGAATCAGATCCAACGGCCCACGCTGATTTTGGCACACAATAAAACTTTGGCGGCCCAGCTTTGTTCTGAATTTCAGGAATTTTTCCCCAAAAATGCCGTTTCCTACTTCGTTTCATACTATGACTACTACCAGCCCGAAGCTTATTTGCCAGCCACGGATACATACATCGAAAAGGATTCCTCTATCAACGAGGAAATCGATAAACTTCGCCATGCGGCCACGCACAACCTGCTCACTCGCTCCGATGTTTTGATTGTGGCCTCTGTTTCAGCCATTTACGGCTTGGGAGATGTGTCCATGTACGAAAATTTGGCCATCGAACTCAAGCGGGGGGATTTTGTGAAGCGCGATAAATTACTGCGTAAATTGACTGACCTTCAGTATTCCCGTTCGCATCTTGAGTTTAAACAAGCGATGTTTCATGTGTTGGGAGACACGGTGGAAATTTTTCCTCCCAGTAGCAACAATGTGATCCGGGTGGAATTTTTTGGGGATGAAATTGAGGTCATCCAGGAGGCTGATTCCTTTACCGGAGAAATCATTCAAGAGCTGGAGGTGATTAAAATTTTCCCTGCCAAGCACAATGTGACGACTCAAGAAGCCATCAAAGAATCCATTGTTAGAATTAAAGTCGATTTGGAACAACGCCACAAAGAACTGAAGGCCCTCGGGAAAGACTTAGAGGCTCAGCGTCTCCTCACCCGGACGGAGTACGACATTGAAATGATGCAAGAAACGGGTTATTGCAGTGGGATTGAAAATTACGTTCGTTACCTCAACAATCGTGAACCTGGAGAGCAGCCTGCCACCCTCATCGACTATTTTCCTGACGACTTTCTCATTTTTATTGATGAATCTCACATGACCATTCCTCAATTGGGGGCCATGCACAATGGAAATTTAAACCGAAAGACCACTCTCATTGAACATGGTTTCCGTATGCCTTCTGCGTTGGACAACCGGCCTCTTAAATTTGAAGAGTTTGAGGCTCACGTCAATCAAGCCGTTTACATCTCGGCCACCCCAGGTAAATACGAAAAGGCGATTGTGGATAAAAAAGATG
>CAZNDI010000096.1:0-3179 GCA_964571805.1 uncultured Candidatus Peribacteria bacterium | reverse complement strand
TGTGAGAATTGTCAATTTACAGCGGGGACCAGATCAAGAAAATTTCGGATCAACAGTTGGAGAAAATTCTCCTCGCCCGTTCTGTGATTTTTTCTCGAGTGTCTCCGCATGACAAATTTCGTTTGGTCAAAATTCTAAAAAACATGGGAGAAGTGGTGGCGGTAACAGGAGATGGGGTGAATGACACCCTCAGCTTGAAACAGGCGGACATTGGCGTGTCGATGGGAAAAATGGGTTCTGAGGTGGCTAAAGAGGCGTCCGAAGTGGTGTTGTTGGATGATAATTTTCACACCTTGACCGTGGCCATTGCAGAAGGGCGGACGATTTTTGCGAATCTCAAAAAAACTATTATTGCAACGGTGACAGCGAACTTGGGAGAGTTGTCCTGTGTCCTGATAGGTTTTGTGGGAATTGCATATGGCATGCCTGCGCCCATTACAGCGGTTCAGATTTTGGCGGTGGATCTGATTGCTGAGCTTTTACCGTTGACCGCCTTAACCTTCGATGCGGGTGAAAAGAAGTTAGAAATGGAACCTCCGCGCCAGATGAAAGATCACATTATCAATAAATACTCTCTTTCCACCGTGGCTTTTTTTGGCCTCTGTCATGGGGCCATTGCCTACTTATCTTTCCTTTTTGTTTACAAGCAAACCGGAAGCCTAGGACAAGCTCAGGCGGCTGCCTATGGAGGCTTGGTTTTATGTCAATTGGTGAATATTCTTTCTGATCGCTCTGAACAGACGATTTTTTCGAGCTATCTTTTTACCAACGCTAAATTATGGCTTTCCATTTTAGTTTCAGGAATAGCCGTGTGGGTGCTGATTAATGTGTCCGCAGTGAATGCCTGGTTTGGATTTGAGGCAATTGGCTGGGAGGCCTGGCTGATGCCGTTCATAGGGGCCGTCATTATTCTAGCCCTGCATGAAGTGATGAAATTGATGATCAGACACAAGATTTTGAAACCGTTGATTTGAGTTGACAGGTGAACAAAAGTTTACTAAAGTGACGACTTAGTATTGCGAAGGCATAAGTCATGAAGAATGAAAGAAGCGACAACCATCGCACCACACCCCTGGCCCCTCTCGAGAGGGGGTGGAGTCGCAATGCAAGACGTTCTCCTTCGGAGAAGGATGAGCTTCTAATGCAGCCCAGCGACAAATGCCCCTCTCGAGAGGGGTGCCCCGGAGGGGCGGGGTGTGGTGCGATTCGGTGCCCCTCTGGGGCAGGGCGGGGTGCGATTAGGGTGGTGCGATGGGACGAGCTACCTTATAACCCAAAACTCAAAGAGTGGGCGAGGCAAATGCGAAAAGCTAAGAATGTGCCAGAGATGGTGTTTTGGAGGCAGGTGAAAGGGAAGCGGTTTTTAGGGTTAGATTTTGATCGGCAGAAGGTGATTGGGAATTACATTGTCGATTTTTATTGCAAAAAGCTGGGGGTGATTGTGGAGATTGATGGGAGCAGTCACAACCATAAAAAAGCGTACGATCAAAGACGTGATGATTTTCTGACAGGTTTAGGGCTGAAGATGATTCATATTCAGGTCAGAGACTTGATGCGAAATGTACCAAGGGCAATGGAGTTTTTGAGAAAGGAGCTAGATAACTAAAAGTTCTCAATGGCTTAAATAAAAGCTGAAAGGATCCATAATTTGACAAAATATTAATTTATTAATAAATTAGGCCTAGGATTTATTAAATTTCTATAAAATTTTTATTGCCCTGGCATCCCAAGTAGATTGTCACGAATGGACAATTTTTTGAAAAAAACCATAGTAGTGCTAAGATAAATCCTAAGTTGAAAATATTATCCACTAATCTCCAAAATTATGGACGTCCCAATAAGAACTGGAAGTAGCGATGTTGATAGATCTGGAGAATTGAGTGAGGCTGATATAGCTGTATTCAAAGAACTAGCTGGGGATAGTTTTAACGAACTTCAAGAATTACTCGGCATATTTAAGCCTAAGCCAAAAAATGATGAAAGCGAATTAATAGCGATAAATGAAAGGGAAAAAATACTACTCCTTCTTATTGAAGCGCTTAGTAGTGATGAAGAAGGTAGCCTTGAGGATAAGATTTCTAAGGAAGTGGCTGAATTTAGAGTACAAAAAATAAGGGAAGCGAGTGAAAGGGCAAGGTCTCTCTTGTTGCTAAATGCTTCAGTAAAAAGTAACTCTGAGCCCGATCCATCAAAAGAAAAGGAAACGGACAGACTCACATTAAAAAATGAAATAGAAGCGATTAATAAAAGCAAAAATGCCATATTAAAAATAATAAATGCCTGTGTTAAAAGTAATGGAGCTTCTTCAAACGATGAACTTTCTATAGAAGATGAAGATGCCCCACTTTCTCCCGAATTAGGAAGAATGCTCACAGATGAAGTAGAAAACCTAGCAGAAGAAGCAAAGCGCCTTTTGTCAGGCAACCCTAATGAATCAAAAGATGAACTAGGTATTATGAATTTTGAGCTATCTTTACAAAAAGCTCATCAAAAAATGGCAGAACTTTTAGGAGAAAACTCAGATGCTCTAACGGCTATTAATGGGCCCATTAATAATTTATTAGCCAGAGTTAAAACTGCCTTAGATCTAAAGACGATGAGCTTAGAACAAATTGAACAAAAATTAACGGCGCTACTAACAACAGATCGTTTTCCTGAAACATCAGAGGGAATTATTTTAGAAGCTAGAGAACTATTAGAAGAAGCTCAATGTACTATTCGGAGTATTGAGAATGGGATTAGTATAGCTGTAATGGGAAATTTAATTTCACAGTCAAAAGTAATGGCTAATAACTTTATAAAAAAGCTTGGCTATCTTTATGAGGGCAAGGAGCCTCTTATTGCTCTAATAAATGAATTCCTTGGGACAATTCAAGCAAAAATAGAAAAATCTGAAAAGGCAAGAAGACGTGAATTTCAAAAAAAAGAAAGTTATGCCAGAGTTAATGCCAAATATCTCAAAAAAATATAACGGGGGGCAAATTCAGTTTTGCCTGCAACTTTGAAAATTACTCATAAAGGATTGGAATGAGTCAAATGAAATTAAGCCCACACACCAGAATAAATCTAAAAATACCCCTTAATTCCCCCTCAATTGCCCACCCCCACCCGCAAACCGAAAGGGAAACGAAAAATGGGAAGGTGGGTTTTCGGGATTTTGATTTTTGCCACCATTATAG
>CAZNDI010000095.1:0-3231 GCA_964571805.1 uncultured Candidatus Peribacteria bacterium | reverse complement strand
ATCCCATCAGGGTGTTTACCATTATCTTGTATTGGTCTGTAAACATATTAATCTTATTATTTACAAAAACCACGACTCTAGGATCGCACTCCATTTGTCCTAGAGTGACAATTAAAACTTAATCTTACTTATCTTTGCCCCCCTCCTTGGGAGGGGCTGGGGGAGGTCCCTTAGCTTCGGAGGTCCCTTAGCCTCTTTTTAAGATGAATTTGAGGTTTGATTTCTGCAAACTAAAAATCTCCTAATAAGCTGATTTCAGACTAAATTCATGGTGTATAATTTAATTACTAAACCGCTAACCAACCCGAGGGGCCCCCTTCGGGGCTGACCGCTAACCACTTCCTAATAAGTAATTCAAGTTATGGAAACCATTTACGATGAAATCTGGTCGGCTGCGCTTAGAAAGATTGAGGTTCGAGCGCAGAGTAGAAAGGAGTTGAAAGAAAAATTGTTGATGAAGTTTCCTCAAGAAGAAGGTTTGATTTTAAAGGTGATTGAGGAAATGGAGCGGGTTCATTTGATGAGTGACCTTCGATTTACGGAGGAATTTGTGGCTCATTTGACTCAAAAAAATGTGGGGAGGTTTAAAATCATGAATGAAACGAGGCAAAAAGGATTATCTGTGGCTTCTGTGGAACAAGCTCTTCTTGATCTGGACTGGTCGGAGGAGCGGGTGGCAAAAAAAGCTCTGCAGGAAAAGGTTGCGAGCTTAGGAAGTTTGGAAGAACGGAAGAAAAAGCAAAAGCTAATGAGTTTTTTAAGGAGCCGAGGCTTTACAGATCGAGTGATTTATTTAGTTTTGAGGGAATTCTAAAAAACGTAACCCATAAAAAAGTTGCAAATAAATCGCTCTTAAAGTAGAGTGGAAACGTACAGAGCTTGACAGGTCTGTCACTTAACGTAATTAAAAAACCATGAAACCTCAATTTTTCGCCGCCATCCATCAAATCTGTGATGAAAAAAACATCCCCTACGAACGTGTCATAGAGACCATCAAAGCCGCATTAGCCACCGCTTATCGAAAAGATTTTGGAAACAAAGAAGAAGAAATTGAAATCATCCTCCAAGACGGAACCGACATCGCTACCGTTCTCTTGATTAAGGAAGTCGTCGAAGACGTCGAAAATCCAAACATCGAAATCTCCCTGACAGAAGCCAAAAAAATGAAAGGAGACGTAGAAGTGGGAGACATCATCAAAATTGACGTGACCCCCCTAGAATACGGCCGCATTGCTGCGCAATCCGCCAAACAAGTCATCCTACAACGCCTCCAAGAAGCCGAACGAGACAGTTTATACGAAATGTTCAAAAATCGAGAAAGCGAAATCATGACCGCCCAAGTGATGCGCGTCGAAAACGGTGTGGTCCACATTCAAATCGATAAACACAACGTGATGATTGGGCCTCGCGATCAAATGCCGGGAGAAAAATATTACAACGGCAAACGCATGAAGGTTTATTTGGACAAAGTGGTTCATACCAGTCGAGGGCCTCAACTGTCTATCTCTCGAACTCACCCCAACCTGGTGGTACGCCTCCTAGAAATGGAAATCCCTGAAATTGCAGACGGCGAAGTGGAAGTCAAATCTATCTCTCGCGATCCTGGCGTACGAAGCAAAGTGGCCGTATGGGCAGAAGAGGACAAAATTGACCCTGTAGGGGCTTGCATTGGACAAAAAGGAGTGCGCATTCAAAGCGTCATGAATGAACTTAATAATGAGCGCGTCGACATCATTGAATGGACCGAAGATCCCAAACAATTCATTGCCACCGCCCTACAACCAGCCAAAATTGCAGAAGTCATCATTGTGAATGATGGAGAGGACGACCGGGCTCCAAAGCGAGCAGCCGTCTTCGTTGAAGAGACAGAACGACCCATGGCGATTGGAAAACAGGGGCAAAATGTTCGCTTGGCCTCCGATTTGACGGGCTACGAATTGGATCTCTACAATCTGGAACAACTTCCTGCCTTTAAAGACAAACTCAAAGAGCTCATGGGAGCGGGCCACACAGGAATGTCAGAAAGAAGGATTGAAGACAAAGACCTCGATTCAGGAATGACGGACGACCAACTGGCGGCTGCCGAAGCTTCTCTTAAGGAAGAAGAGGAAAAAGAAACCCCTACTGAGACAAAGGAAAAGGATCAATAAAATGATGACCTTGCGTGTTTATCTTAAGGGGAATGCCCCCACTAAAATACCAAGCATGACGGTAACAATCATCAACTCAATGAGCGTGACACTCCGGTGGAGCGCTCTTTTTGCAACAGCTTTCATTTATTTTTTGTTTTTTTAATAAGCTGCCGCCACTATAGCACGACTTTTTTCTTAAAGGCAAAAGTTGTCTCAAAATTGAATGAGGAAAGCCTTAAACCCGTGAGTAAACATTCAATTTGACCGTAAAATCAACCCCTTCATCTTTTCCTGTCTTTGGGTCCATGCCACGGTATTTGATATTGATATTAGAAATCGTCATCAGACGAACCATTTCATCGGCAAGCACTTTTTCTTCTGCTTTAGGATCTTGGTAAATGGCCCCTGATTTTTCTACCAAAGCCAAAAATTGGTCGAAACCGGCCTGACTGGCATGAATGGTCGTCGTGATGGGCAAGATCTGGGAACCCTCTTGAGGAATGGCGGCTCCTATTTCTACTGAGGTCAATTCGAAGGGAGGTAAGGTTGAATTTGTCTCAGTGGCAAAGGACTCAAGCTTTTGAATGATGCCCAACTTGTCTAATTTAGAGGGATAAACCACATCCAAGGCTCCAATGGCCCCTTTGAATTCTTCGTCATAGGCTGATTTGTGAGACAGTTTCGTGGCCTCAAGGGCAGGAATGACCTCTTTTTCATAATTTTCCACTTGCCGATTGAGCGTAAGGATTTGACTCGAAGCCTTAAGATAAGCAGAGGCATTTCCGTAAAAAAAGAAGATTGAATAGCTAACCAGGGCCAAAAAAGAAACGGCCAAAATGAGCTGCGCTTTGAACTTCTCTTTTTTTTGTGAACTCTGCACCTTTTGAACTTGGGGCCCAGCACTCAAATTTTGAGCAAAAATGGCATTCACATTTTCACTGACTTGGTTGTAAGAGGGGGTGGTATCGATTTGCATTCTTAAATTATAGATTTATTGATTACTAATTGATATTCAAACTAAAAGAGAGTTGGAAATCGGAAGTATAGAGCCCCGTCTCTTCATCAAGCACCTTACTCAAGGAGGTGAGCTCTTTAAAAC
>CAZNDI010000094.1:0-3452 GCA_964571805.1 uncultured Candidatus Peribacteria bacterium | reverse complement strand
AATTGAAACGGAGCGGGATGAATTTGGCCAACAGCTTGCCAGCTTAGCGGACCTTTATGTGAATGAAGCTTTTTCAAATTCCCACCGGAGTCATGCCAGCATGACCTCCGTCCCCAAATTCATTCCCGGTTACGCAGGTTTGGGGGTAGAAAAAGAAGTTGAGGCTATTTCTCGGGCCATGAGCACTCCAGAACGACCTCTCATTGCGATCATTGGGGGTTTAAAAGCCGATAAGCTGACTGCGATTCATAATCTCCTTCCTATTGCTGACCGTATTCTAGTGGGTGGGGCGCTTGCTTGTAATCTTCTTAAGGCTAAAGGGTACGAAATTGGAAGCAGTAAAGCGGATGATGAGGGTATGGAGGAAATGGCAGAAATCGCAAGGGTAATCAATTTAAGTGATAAAGTTGAACTTCCTGTCGATTTTATCGTGGCCGATGCCTTCTCTGAAGCAGCCAACGTCAAAGAAGTTTCTGCCACTGACATCGAATCTGGGTGGATGGCTTTGGATATTGGTTCAAAAAGCATTGAGAGTTTTGTAAAACAGATTTCTGAGGCTAGAACGATCCTCTGGTTTGGTCCGATTGGGGTGTTTGAAATGAAACCTTTTGCTCACGGAACGCAGGCCATAGGCGAAGCCATTGCTAAAAATTCAGGACGCTCTATAATTGGAGGCGGAGACAGTGCCAGTGCGGTCAAAAAATTGGGATTAGAAGCTCATATGACTCTAATTTCCACAGGGGGTGGCGCAAGCTTAGAAATGATTGAAGGTAAATTGCTGCCTGCGCTTCAAATATTGTCAAAATAAAAATATGAAAAAAGTCATTTATATCGAAATTGACGACGAAGTCACCTCAATTTACGATCAAATCCGACGCGTCAAACAAAAGGAAATTTACTTGGTCATTCCTCGAAAGGCCATTATTTTTCAAAGTGTCATCAATTTGAGAATTCTCAAAAGTAAGGCTGAAGCGGATAAAAAGAATATTCATCTCGTCACCACCGATCGTATTGGCATGCACTTGGCTTCTCAAGTGGGAATCCCTGTTTATAGCAACATCAAAATTGAAGAAGTTAAGGCGACAAAAAATAAAAGTGCCGGCATCAATATTGAGCCCATCCAAGCCAAAAGAAATGATATTTTAAAAGATTTGCCCAAGCGAATCATCGAAAAAAAAACCACCATTGGTGAATTGATTCGAGATTACCGCGATCGTCATAAAAAGTCTAAAAAAGGCAATACCGAAATCGCTGGGGTATACAGTTATGTTCGACCTAATCGCCGTTTTTTGGGGTTTGTGGTGGCTTTTAGTTTAGGTTTATTTTTCTTTATTTCTTATATTGCCCTGCCAGGAGCCACGATTTATGTGAGGCCAAAATTTGATAATATTGAGCATACCGTCAATGTTACTTTGGCGGATAAAGAAAAGAATCAAGCTTTATTGAGTCAAAATGAGCCAAACGTTATCGCCAGCCAGCTCATCACTGTTTCGAGCAAGCAAACGAAAACCTTTGACACGACCAGTCAGCGTTTTGATGGAACCAATGCTAAAGGCACGCTCACTATCATCAATACCTCTCCAGACAAATGGCCTTTAAAAGACAAGACTCGCTTCCAAACCGAAGAAGGGCTTGTTTTTAGAATCGACGAGGGTGTATTTGTGCCTGGGAAAAAAGCAGGTGTACCGGGCACTTTGATAGTTGAGGTTCAAGCTGACCCCTTTGATATTTATGGAAAACTTGTGGGAGATCGGGGAAACATCGCTTCAACTAAGTTTTTTCTCCCTGGTTTATCTGTTTATAATCAAAAAATCATTTGGGCGGAAAGTAAGGCTCCCATGAAAGGTGGGGTGACTAAGTATCAGCAGGTGGTTCAAAAAGAGGACATTGAAGCGGCAAAAAAGCAAATTGAGGACAATTTGGCTTTGATCTCAAAGGAGGAATTGAACAAACATCTAGAGGAGATCAATAGCCTCAACCATACGCATCTTGTTCTGCTTGATGATGAATCCTTTTTGAAAACAAAGCTTTTAGAACTGGAGTTTCCCGAAGGTTTGGAGGGGTCAATACGAGATAATTTTGAGGTTACAGCTCAGTTGGAAGCTTCAGCGATTGCTTATGACTCCCAGCAACTTTTTGACTTGCTCAAAAAAAATCTTAAAAGCCGGACGCATCCGGACATGCATATTCGAGAATCCTCCCTTCATCCCGATTCTATCGTGTTTGAATCCATGGGCGAGAAGGCTAATAATCAAGAGTTGGGGCAGATCAAGGTGACTGTGAGTATGAAGGGGATTCAGGAGTTTGTGATTGATCCGACATTGCAGGCGGGTTTACGCTTCACCAACAAGGTTAAGGAGCGGGTCGTGGGGATGACCAAGGAAGAGGCTGAGGCTTATATTGGCAATTTATCTGAGGTTGAAACGGTCGAGATCAAATTGTGGCCGTTCTGGATCCATAAGATTCCTCGAATTACAGACAATATTGAGGTTAAGTTGATGGAGGATTAGCTTGCTTTCCGGTTGGAATTTCGCTATACCTAGGAGTGCTAAGGATTCAAATTATTTTATTTTTATTTTTTTATTTTAAACCTCATGAAATCTTTAAAAGCTTTCTTATTTGTTCTTGTGCTCACGGCTTCTTTGGCTGGTTGCTCTTCTAAAACAGAAGATACAACAGGGACGACTACGGATACTTCTAGTACAACGACTACAAGTGAAACTACTACTACTCCTGAGACTGATGCCACCACTACAACTACAGAAACAGGAGCATAGTTTTCTCTGGACCTTGATAAAAACCCTTCGGTCCGTTTTTGGGTCGGAGGGTTTTTTGATCAGAATATTTTGAGATGAGGTGATTTTATGGGACAATTGATTCCAAATCAATCACAGTATGAGTTTAAGCCGAGCCCCACAATCAAAGATTCTCCTGTTGACTTCAATGCTTGCTAGAACTCCGAATCACGTTGAGCCTCATGGGCCCGTCGTAGGTATTGAAGCTGTGTCTGCTATTCATGAGCCTAAAAGAACAGTCATTCAGATGAGGCGCTCATTAGAGTTGACTCTGCCTCTTGCTGTTGTCACAACTTCTCCTCCCAAGCAAGTTATACCCCCTGAAGCGCAAGGCTTTATAACTAATAAGGCGCAGCTACTAGAGGTTTGTCATGATATTGTCTCAGCAAGCACAGACAGCGCCTCTAGCGTTCTTCAGAAGTATGAAGGTTATTTAGAGGATGGTGATGAGGCGGTGATGGCAGGAATTTTAAGGCAAGATTGTGATGTGAAGTCCATGGTCACAAATAAAGCGGGTGATCAGCATGCTATTTTTTTTGGCCCTGCCACCTCCAGTGACCAATGTGATGTAGAGATTGCTTTTGACGCAAGGTATGCCTCTATTCCTCCGATTGAATTGATAAAAACTTCTGAATCTGAACTGATAGAAATCTGCTC
>CAZNDI010000093.1:0-3453 GCA_964571805.1 uncultured Candidatus Peribacteria bacterium | reverse complement strand
AATCATACTTTAACACGCTTAAACACTGATAAAAACCTTCATTTTACCACCCCAGTATTTCCCATTAAGCCAGTTTTGTGAACTATTTTTCGAAATCTAAAAACTAAAAACTGAATTATGTTTCGAGTTTTAAGCTTTAGAATTTAAGTTTTCTTTTGCGAAATTGGAGAGTATTGGTGATGTGTTGAAAAGTATTTTTTAAAGGTATTTCACCATATACGTCCCTTCCAGTTCATACCCCAACTTTTTGTAATACTCCCTCGTCCCAATCGCTGAAATGACAGCGATTTTTTTGAAGCCATTTTTTCTCGAAATCTCCTCCGCCTCTTGCATCAACTGGCGACCAAAACCATGATGTTGAGATTTGGACTGAATCCCATCTTCTCCCAAGCTTTGCTGCTGACCGTAAACATGTAATTCCCGAACGATCGCCGCTCCGTTCAGCTCCTCAAAAATCTGATTCTCAGGATTGCTCGGAAACCTCAAACGACAAAGTCCGATGAGTTTATCCAAATTTGGCTCATCAATCGAAATAAAAAATTCTTGCCCTTCGTTGGCTGCATATTCCGTCATCCTCATTTCATAATCTTTAATGGGATGATCTTGAATTTCTCGACACCGTACGCAGACGCAAAATACTCCTTTGCGTTGAAGTTCTTGTCTCAAGTTTGATTTTTTGGATCCAATGATAATGCTCTCAGCGGGAATATCACGAATGATCCGGATGATCCGACAATAGATAGGGACGGTTTTTTTGATGGTGGCGATGATTTCAATCAATTCATCATCCGTGTAAGGCGTGTGGATTGAAGGGTCTTTTTCCAGCATCTTCTCCAAATCCGAATACGGCGTGACCATGGTGGGGTAAACTTTGATGTAATCCGGCCTTAAACCTTCTAATTCAAACAAATCCCGCCCTGATTTTAAATCGGATTCTAGGGTGGCTGTGGGCAAGTTGGGCATCAGATGATGGCAGATTTTAAGGCCAATGTCCCGGCACAATTTCGTGGCTCTCAACGACTCGGCAAGTCCATGACCGCGTTTGTTGAAGACATTCACTGCGTCATCCGTCGTTTGAATTCCCAGTTCAATGCCCGTGACGCCATAACTTCGCAGCCTCACCAATTCCACTTCATCCACCCAATCGGGCCTCGTTTCAACCCAAAGACCCACACACCTGGATTCCGCGGTTTCATTTTGCGTGATGAGTTCTTGTAGGTCCATCGCTTTAATTTCCTCATCTGTATGCTCAATCATCTCTCCCGGCCCTTCATTGAGGGCTAAATAGATGCCTTTCAAAAAGCGATCCTGATACCACAGCGGCACGGCTCCCCAGGTTCCTCCCGCCGTCCGGATATCGATTTTGGTGATGTCATGCCCTTGAGCCACAAGTCCGTTCAACCTGGCTTTCACCTGTTTGTAGGCACTAAATTCATTCCTGACGGCTCGCATCATAGCCGGTTCATTGGAAAGATAGCTTTTGGGCATTCCTTTTTCGGTGGGGCAAAAAATACATTCTCCCGGACAGCCTAAGTCCTTTGTTAGCACGGTGATGTTGGCAATGCCAGACATGGTCCTTACTTTTCGCTTTTGGATGACTTTTAGAATCGTCGGATCCGCTTTAATCTTATTTTCCTCAATCAATTCTTTGTAGGCCTGAATCAGTTCCAGATTTTTCGGCAAAACGCCGCCGCCTTTTTTGGTCAAACGGTTGCGAATCATCTTCAATTTTTTTTCATCCAAAGCTTCCACTTTTACAAGTTCCAGGATGATTTGCCGGGCCAATGGAAGGAGTTCGGGGCGAACGGAGTAGATGCTCAATTTAATGACTAGTTACGAATTACAATTTTTCATTTTAACCTTGTGTAGAAATCTCTTCTAATTTTCTTTATTATATTCATTTATCATTTCGATCACATCCTTTAAATTTTCAAGGGCCTCTTCCTTTGTGTTGCCTTCTGCAAAAGCAGCTTTTACTTCTTCATCGACGGCCAGAAAGCCATCGCCATTTTTGCGAATCGTGATGGGCATGGTATTGATATTGTTTTGATTGGAAATCGTGTCCTAATTAATAATAAATTTGACAAATCTATTTTGTATGATACCATTGTATATGAATATATTTTATTTTCAATCATTTTGTTTATATGGCATCGAAAAGTTTGGATTCCACGCCTACTGGAAGATTACATCCCCTCGCTGCGCTGGGTTTGGGCGTTTTTTTAGCCGGTCAACCAGCATGTTTTGGACAAAGAATGGAAGCAACGGCTAGAGAAATTGAGTTAAGGACTGATGTAGCCTGCCGTGTTCGAGGTGATGTGATCAATTGTGCAAATAACAATTACTCTCTTAGTTGTCAGATTTTGGACCGGCAAGGAGAGGTGACTTCATGTGAATTGGATGTTCATAATCCTGAAGTGGAGACTATATTGCGAGAAGAATTGCGCAAAGATGGTAATAATTGCGTTGGTAATCCTATTGTATTTACTGCTACAGGTAAAACAACTCAACTCACTTCTTGTTGATAAAAGCTTCAACAACTTACTTTAAAATATTCCCCAAAGCGTCATTGATGACAGCGGGGATTTCTCGGATCATATAATTGGTTTTGAGCGATAAATATGAGGCACTGCAAGCTGTTTGAGCCCTTAAGTCTAATTTTTTTGCCATAAATCCAATCCGGAACATATGAAAATCGCTGCTGACAATCACTACTTGAGGCTTGGAATTTCGATCTGGACCAGGCCATAGATCTGCTCCAGCAAGGTTATGCTGGAGTGCTTCTGTGGAGGGCTCCAGCAGCCTCAGACTTTCTTCCATTTTCTTTTTACTAAAAATCAAGTTCTCATAAGTTGACTTGGATTCATCTTCCAAAATGATCTGATCTCTTGGAATTCCTCGATTGATTAAATAATTCCTCATGGCTTGAGCCTCTGACAATCTTTCATTTTTTCCTTGCCCACCAGAAACGATCACTTTTAAATCTGGATGATTTTGAAGAACTTCCAGCCCTTTATCCAAACGAGTTCTCAAGCTGTAAGAAAGCTGATCCCCATTTTTTAAGCCAGCGCCCAAAATAATGAGATAGTCAGCATCCTTACCTTTACCTTCAGTCGATTGGCAAGAAAATTGAGGAATGGCCACTAAAATCAAAATCATCACACACACAGTTCCTGTCATCAAAAGGCCTGTTCTAAAAAGAATTGTGAGGAATTTAGTGGCTCTGTTTTTATATTTTAGGTGAAGATAACGGATTAGAATATGCATCCCCGTTAAAATCCATAGTAGCAGCAAAAAAATAGTCCCCATCGTCCATCCATAAACCACAAGTTGAATGAAAGAAGCGAAAATGAGAAGGCTGAAAAGAATGTGTGATTTGTACTTCAACAATTTCATTTCTTTTTCTTTTTTAAAAATAATCCAATCCCCAAAGAAAGGACCAACATGATCACC
>CAZNDI010000092.1:0-3534 GCA_964571805.1 uncultured Candidatus Peribacteria bacterium | reverse complement strand
ATTTGCTAGAGCATGAAGAGGGATCCAAACGAGAAAAGATGGCAGAGATCGCAGCCATGATAGCTTTTTCAGCAATCAAGAACCAAGACCGAGTTGCTTTATTGCTTTTCACAGATAAAGACGAATTGTTCATTCCGCCGAACCAAGGTAGGGCGCATATCCTTAGGATGATCAAGGAAATAATTACCTTTAAGCCATCAATGGCCAGAACTAATATAGCGAGTGGTATGAGTTTTATCCAACGTGTCATCAAGCACAAATCAGTTTGTTTTTTATTGTCTGATTTCAATGCTGGTTATGATGCTAAATCCCTAAAGTTCACTTGTCTCAAACACGATTTGATTGGGATTCATGTATTTGATGAAAGCGAATTAAATCTAGCCAACCTTGGTTTTATCCCAATAAAAGATGCTGAAACGGGATATGAATATTGGCTAGATACGGATGATGAGGCCCAGTATAAGGAGTTTCAGAAGGCCAACCATAAAATGGTCGATTCATGGAAAAAGGGATTCAAACAATACGGTGCATCTTGGATAGAATTAAATTTGGAAGAGGATTATTTTAAGAAAATTTGGTTATTTTTCAAAAAAAGAGCCAATCACTAACCATGTTGAATAATAGAAATATAAAAAAAACGATCCCAGGGAGAGGATTTAAACCCTGGATTTTGGTACTAGGGATGGTCTTGTCGTCTATTCTAGCGCAAGCTCAGATGACCATGGAATGGAAAAGCGATACGTTAAAGGGCTTACTAGGAGACGTCATCAACCCCGAGCTCGTTGTTTCTTCAGACCCAGAGGTATCTACGCAAGGGTTGGACACTTTTTCATTTTTAAAAAATCGAGATTTTGAAATCTTAGGTCAGGAGGAAGGGACAGTTTATTCGACGGATCACTCGAAGATTTTTAAGAAGAAATTTCACATTGCATTTTACAAAACAGGAAAATTCTATCTGCCTGGCCAAAATCACATCTATCAATACAATGGAAAAGAGTTGGTCAGCACGTTGGATTCTCTGATGATAGAAATATTCGAACCAACCATAAGTGATACGACTAAAATTCAACCCATTAAGCCCATTTGGGAAGAAAAACGCAATTTTTGGGATTTTTTACCCTATATTTTGATATTTTTAGGACTATGCCTGGCATTGTATTTTATTTTTAAATGGTGGAAAAAAAGGCAAAAGAAGATAATCGTTGACCAATGGTTCGAGGAGGACCCCAACGATTGGTTTTTGGCAAAAATCGAAGAAATTGAAAATTTTTATGGCAATAATCCTTCAAAATGGAAGGAAGTCTATACTCCTTTAAATGAACACACCAGGAGGTTTATTTACAAAAAAACCGATATTCCAGCTGGCGAATTAACCTCTGAAGAAATCATCGAATCCCTAAGTGCCACGCATCATTTGTCCCAATCAGACTTGTCGAGTATGCAACAAGTTTTATTACATTCCGATTTGATAAAATACGCCAAAGGGATACCAGAACCTAGTGATTTCAAGCAGGACACAGCTTGGTTGAAATCTTGGGCTAAATCATTCAAAGTAAATAAACCGAGCCATGCCTGAGATGAATTTTGAGCTGGTCGGGTACAATTGGGCTCATCCTTGGATGGCTATACTCTTCCTATTGCCTCTTGTATTTTATTTCCTGAAGAAGAAAAATATTTTGTCGGGGAACGCACCTTTTTTGAGTCTGAGTCAAGTTCCCCATACGGCATCTGTCAAATCCTTGAAAACCGTTTTACTTCGTTCCTTGCCGTTGTTAGAGCTGCTTGGATATTGCCTTCTGGTTCTTGCCCTTCTGCGGCCTCAAAAAATTCTCGACTCAGCCAATCTCAAAACAGAAGGAATCGACATAGTGCTCTCCTTGGATTTGTCTAGCAGTATGCTCGCCAAAGATTTCAACCCCAACAGACTCGAAGCAGCCAAATCAGCTGCCTATGATTTCGTCAAAGGGCGTGTTGGTGATCGCATCGGCTTGGTGGTGTTCTCTGGAGAGGCCTTCGCACAATGTCCCCTTACCAATGACTTGCAGGTCGTTTTGTCTATGATAAAACAATTAAGTCCTGGGTTTTTGGAAGACGGAACAGCGATAGGAATGGGTCTCGCCACAGCTGTGAACAAGCTAAAAAACAGCAAAGCAAAAAGTAAGGTAATCATCCTGATGACCGATGGGGTGAACAATGCTGGTTATATTCCCCCTGACCTCGCCCTTCAAATGGCAAAGGAATTTGGCATCAAGGTTTATTGTATCGGCATCGGCTCCAATGGCTACGCAGAGACTCCTATAGCTAGAGATGGTGACCAATATCAGTATGCGATGGCACCCGTCATCATCGATGAAGCACTGTTGAGAGAAATCGCAGATCAGACCAATGGCAGATATTTTAGAGCATCTGACCAATCATTATTGGAAGAAATATACCATACCATCGACAAGCTGGAGAAAACGACTTTTGACCAAAAGTCCTACCGTAATTTTTCGGAAAAATTTCACTTTTTCCTTCTAGGCGCGATATTTTGTTTTCTGTTGGTGTTAATATTAAAAAGAGCTTATCTTAAATCAGTAATTTGATGATTAGATTTGAATCCCCTTCCGCTTTTATTTTCGTGGCCTTATGGATCTTGGTCTGGTACTATTTTTATACCAAAAGAATGACACAAGCTCATGAAATAACTGAGAAACTTGGAGAAATAAGGACATTCTCAGCCTTTCCATTTTTAACGATAAAAAATCTAAAAGGATCTTGGTTTAGGTGGCTAATCATAGGTGGTCTTTTTGGCTTGGCTCTAGCAAATCCTCAGTGGGGATCTAAGAAGACTCAAGGGTATAAAAATTCATCCATTGTCCTGATAGTTCTCGACATTTCCAATAGCATGCTTTGTGGTGATATGCCCCCGAGCCGCTTGGATATCGCCAAGCAGGATGCCATTAATTTCATTAAAAAAGAAGCTGGGAACAAATTGGGCCTTATATTTTTTGCAGGGACTTCCTTCGTCCAAATGCCCATCACAGACGATATAGACGCAGCGGTCATGCTGGTAGAATCAGCCACTCCAGAGCAGATCATCACCCAAGGCTCCAATCTAGGTGAAGCCATCGACATGGGTATTTCTCTTCTGTCTTCCTATAATAATGTGGGCAAATCAATGGTCATTTTTTCAGATGGAGAAGAACATGACAACAAAGCCATCCAAGCTGCCAAAGATGCTGCTTCAGAGAATATCGTCATCCATTCTATAGGATATGGTACGGATGCGGGAGGACCTATTGTCATCGAAACCGAAACTGGGGTTGAAACCAAAACAGACGAAAGCGGCAATCCCGTTGTGACCAAATTAGAATCAGCAACCCTAAAGGCCGTTGCAGCCGAAACGAATGGAAAATACCTTCGTGCCTCGGACTACAATTCATCTTCATTGACCATCCACGATGATATCGCATCTCAAGAAAAAATCCTTGGTGAGACCAATCAATTCGAAGTCAAACAATCATATTTTTGGTGGTTCATCCTGCTTGCTTT
>CAZNDI010000091.1:0-3663 GCA_964571805.1 uncultured Candidatus Peribacteria bacterium | reverse complement strand
TTTAAGGCATCTTCTGGCTTACCAGATAATGAGAGGAGTTTCGTAATTCACAGATCGCGTGCCTTGTATTTTATATAAAAATATGTTATTATAACAATATAATCCTTGAAATGTGAAATCCCTTATACTATACATTTAAGAAAACGTTTTATGGATTTATTAGGAGGCTGATGATTTAATATCAATAAAAAATAATTTATTTAATTTCTAAATTTTAAAACTACTATGGATATTCCTAAACAAGCAGCAACAAGAGTAGAAGTAACACGCCTTCCTGCAGGGCCAGGCATCGTTAAGACTGTGCCTACCATTACGAGTGAAATGCAAACGGAAATCATGGGGTTACTGACCGAAAATGGATTGTCTGGAAGCCTTGAAGCGACCATGACACAAAGAGCAGATGGCACAAAAATACCCCAATTTATAGTAAAGCTGGATGGGGATGTGGCTCTTTCTCTAGCCGTAGACACAAGGGAATATGACATGAGCGAACCCGAAGCAGCATGGGGTCAAGCTTATGAATGGGCTAAATCTCAATTGAAGGCTTATTTATTACAAAGAGTAAGAGAAGCTGCTGGCGAAGCCTTATCATCATAAAATTGTGTTGATCACTATTTTACTAAAAGCCTTAACCACTCGTTAAGGCTTTTTTGATAAATTTTTGATTCATTCTCCGTAGGCACGCGATTCATCGCGTGCCTACGGAAATAAAGACAATGCAAAAATTACCGATTGCCAATCCAAAAGTGTGCTACAATCGAGACAATTAATTATCTCATAATATGATGAAAAAAATACCCCTCTACTTATTCTCCCTCCTCTTTTTTATCCCCCAGGCTCAGGCCGCCAGTTTCCCCGATCTTTATCCTGAACACCCCAATGAAGAAGCCATTAGCTACCTCAAAACCGAAGGTGCCGTTCAAGGGTACCCCGATGGAGAATTTAAAGCAGAAGACCGCATTGAACGGGATGAATTCACCAAAATTCTCATCGAAGCGGTTTATAGTGATGAAGAAATCAACAAATGCACCACCTCTAGTTTTTCTGACGTGCCCGAAGGCCAATGGTTGACCAAATACATCTGTTTGGCGGCCAAAAATAACATTGTGAGTGGTTATCCAGATGGAACCTTTAAACCCACCGACTACATCAACTTTTCGGAAGCGGCAAAAATTGTGGCTGAAGCTGAAAAAATTGTAGGGTCCGACGAAGGAACCGACAAGGAATGGTACGCCAAATATGTGAAAGGCTTGGAAGCCAAAAAAGCCATCCCTTCGGACATCGAATCGTTTGACGAAGACATCACCCGAGGACAAATGGCCGAAATGACCTACCGCATTGAAGCCAACAAAACGGATAAAGTCTCCACCAGTTACAATGAAATCAGGGAAGTTCTCCCCACAATTTCTTCTTGCGCCGCTTTGGAAGAAAAAATGACCACCTACCTCAACCGACCCATTTATTACGCTCGAGGGGAAATGCTTATGGATGATGTGATGGCCCCCAACGCTCTAGCGGTTCCCGAGGGGAGTGGTGGAATGGGAGCAGACTCGAAAGCCATGGAGGCTTCGAACGACTATTCTCAGACCAACTTGCAAGTCGAAGGAGTGGATGAGGCTGATATCGTCAAAAATGACGGCAAATACATTTATATGGTCAAAGGAGACACGGTTAAGATTGTGGATGCCTACCCTGGAACCAATTTGAAAGAGATCAGCACGATTGATTTCAACCAAGATGGCCTCCAAACTGGCTTTTATCCTCAGGAACTCTATGTCACCGACAATCGTTTGGTGGTGATTGGGCAGACCAATAGTTATTACGCTGAGCCAATGATGATGGATGCTAAAATGATTGCCCCTCCTTATTACAACAATAAAACTCAAAGCAAAATTTTTGTCTACGACCTTTCGGACCACGCCAAACCTTTGAAATTGAAAGAAGTGGCTTTTGATGGAAACTATCAGACCTCTCGCCGTATTGGAAATGAGGTTTATTTGGTTCTCAACGCCGCTCCGAATTATTGGAACTGGAATAAGACCAGCAACAACGCAAACGATTTTCTTCCGATGATGAAAGACGGCAGTGGAGCGGAAGAAAAAATGGTGGATTGTACCGGAGTTCGCTATTTCCCCGGTTACAGCGTCCCTCAGTATCTGATCACGGCAGCAGTGAATATTGACGATGCCAAGGCTAAAATTGATCGGGATGTCTTTTTGGGCAGTAGCGAAAATGTCTATGCTTCAGCCACCGACCTTTTTGTAGCCACCACCGTGTTGGATTCGGACCGTTATACGGATTGGGATTGGACCAGAGATGAAGCTCAATCGCATGTTTTCCGTTTTGCGTTAAAGGGAGGAGACGTTGATTTTTTGGCTCGAGGAGACGTTCCTGGACGCAGCTTGAATCAATTTTCAATGGACCAACACAACAACTATTTCCGCATTGCCACCACCACTGGCAACGTGTGGAATATGGATGGCCGAAACACCTCCAAAAATAATGTTTATGTTTTGGATGGAGGCATGAAGCTGACAGGAAAATTGGAAAATTTAGCTCCAGGAGAACAAATTCACTCCACTCGCTTTATGGGCAACCGCCTTTATATGGTCACGTTTGAACAAGTGGATCCCCTCTTTGTGATCGACATGGCGAATCCTAAAGCCCCAAAAGTTTTGGGCGAACTCAAGATTCCCGGGTACAGTGATTACCTTCACCCTTATGACGAGAATCATTTGATTGGCTTTGGCCAAGAAACCTCCACCAATGAAGACGGCAATTTGGTCAATGAAGGCTTCAAAATGTCTCTGTTTGATGTGACTGATGTGAGCAACCCTAAAGAAACCGACAAAGAAGTGATTGGCGACAGTGGGACCTATTCTGAATTGCTTTATAACCACAAAGCCCTCTTATTTGATAAAGAAAAGAACCTCTTGGCTTTCCCCATCAATATTCAGGAGCTCAAAAAACCGGCCGACTTGAAATGTGAAAGTTATACCAAGAGCACCTGCCCTTACAGTTGTTTGCAGGCTTGTGTGACTCAAAATGGTGTGTGTGCCGATGTGGCGGGTAGTTGTGTGGCTCCGACTTACGATCAATATCAAACCACTTTTTCGGGAGCGATGGTTTATAATGTGAATGAAAATGGCTTCACCGAAAGAGGTCGCATCACACACATCACGGCCGAAGATATTTTGAGTGGAAATGACTATTGGTACGACTACAATAAAACCATCCAACGGATTCTTTATATGGGAGATTATCTTTACACCGTGGCCCAAGGAGGAATTAAAGCCAGTAATTTAACGGACACCAAAGAGGTAAAAATGTTGGAATTGGGGGAATGAAATCTCTCCACCTAAACCAAAAAATAAAAAATGAAGGCGAGGTTCCGGAACCTCGCCTTCATTTTTTCATTTATTATGAGGTCACCTCACCTCTGCCCCTGTCTTTTTCAGTCTTTCCAAAACCTGCTGGTGAACGGTTTCGACTTCCTTATCGGTAAGAGTCCGGTCATGAGCTTGATAGCGGATGGAATAGGTGAGCGCTCGTTTGTCTGCTTCAATTTTATCCCCACAATATTCATCAATCAGCTCAACGTTGCTGATCAGGTTTTTATCCGTTTTTTTGATGCTATCTAAATAGTCGGCAGCCAAACTTTTT
>CAZNDI010000090.1:0-3687 GCA_964571805.1 uncultured Candidatus Peribacteria bacterium | reverse complement strand
CCTCCCCAGTTGGCAAGAGGCCTCCCCCGGCCCCTCCGAAGGAGGGGGGAAAGATAAGTTTTGTATTCATCTCCTTAATATTCCCCTCCTTCGCCCGCCCGGATGACCTGGTCGGACGGGGAGGGTTAGGGAGGCCTACATCACGGAATTAAAGTGCCGAGAAAGGATATTAATCCTTGAATAATGCAAAATCATAATTAACCCCTCATAAACCACCAGCTCTGCTGGTGGGACTTCATCAGGCTATAGCCGTGTTCGTGGTAAGCTGAGCCCACAGGGAAGCTCCTCATCAAGGGGTTATTTTAATCAATAACCATTTTTAACATGCAAGCCTACACACACCAACAGCAAAGTCACGTCACATGGAAGTGTGAATATCACGTGGTCATTGTTCCCAAATACAGAAAAAAAACTCTCTATGGCCCCGTCCGGCAAAGAGCGGGGCAGATCATAAGAGAGTTGGCCAAAAGGAAAGGGGTGGAAGTGATCGAAGGGAATGCCTGCCCGGATCACATCCACCTAGTACTTTCCATTCCACCAAGAATAAGCGTATCTGCAATCATGGGATTCATCAAAGGTAAAAGTGCCATAAGGCTCCACTACGAATTCTCCAAGAAGCATAACAACCTCCAGCAGAAAAGCTTCTGGAGCCGTGGTTACTTTGTTTCCACTGTCGGAATAGACCGGGAGCAAATCATCAAATATGTCCAGGACCAATGGAAGAAGGACAAATTCATTGATGGCCCGGAGCTTGATCTGTACTGGAACTGATACTCCTTGAACCCCAGCCCCTTTTAGGGGCTTCCCTGAAACCTAATGCCACCAGCTCTGCTGGTGGATTATTTACATATAATCATATTATCAATTCATAATGTATAATTTATGACGACCTCGCTGGTTTTGACCGCTTTCAATCAACAATTTGTGATGTCGCGTGTCCAACAGACAGGCATGACTAAAACTAAAATCATCAATCATGCGCTTGATTTGTATCGAAAACACCTTTTACAAAAAGATTTGGTGGAAGGGTTTAGTGAACAAACAGATGAAGATGTGGCTGAAGCCATGTCTGATTTTGAAGATTATTTAAAAATAGTAGATTCAGAATGATCCGAATTCCAAAGCAATTTGAAATATATCAGGCCAATCTTGAGTCCCGTAAAGGTTCAGAGCAAGGGGGGAGTCGGCCCTGTCTTATTCTGCAAACCAATGGGCCAAGCGCTGTGGCAAAAACATTTCTCATCGCCCCCCTCACGACTAAAAATTTAGAGTACATTCGCGCTTATCAAGTCTTCATCCCAAAAAGCAGGCAAAATGGCCTCTCTTCAGACTCCAAGGTCAAATTGGATCAGTTGAGAGTCATTGACCGTTCACGTCTTCTTAAAAAACTTGGCGAACTCGAACACAATTACGAACCCTCCGTATTTCAGGCGATTGATGTGATGATCGATCGTTTTGGAGATTTCAGAAGTGGCTAAAAAATGATTCCCCGTCCCTTTTTCTAGTGCAGAAAAACTCTTTTCCCCGTAAATACCATCGCAATGCCCGCTTTGTCTGCGGCTGCGATCACGTCCGCATCCTTAATCGAACCTCCCGGTTGAATGATGGCGGTTATTTTGTGCTCCGCCGCTGCTTCGATGCTGTCGGGGAAGGGGAAGAAGGCATCACTGGCCATCACGGACCCCACCTCTCGACCAGCGGCTTTAGAGATGGCAATTTCCACTGCATCCACCCGACTCATTTGGCCCGCCCCAATGCCCACCGACATGCCCTCTTTCGCCAAGACAATGGCATTCGATTTCACGTGTTTCACCGTATTCCAACCGAAACTTAAATCCTTCATTTCTTGCTCCGTGGGTTGACGCTGAGTGACCACCTTCAATTCAGACGCCTCCAAAGGCGCCGTGTCCAAATCCTGAATCAGAAGGCCTCCGCTGACTTTGCGGTAGGTTTCTCCGGCGGGTTCCGGATGGATTTCACCCAATTTCAAAATGCGTAAGTTGGGTTTGGTTTTAAAGAATTCCAAGGCTGCTTGATCAAAGTCAGGTGCCAAGACCACTTCAAAAAATTTAGAGGCAATGGCTTCGGCAATTTCTCCAGTCACCAAGCGATTCAAGCAAATGATCCCTCCAAAGGCAGACTTGGGGTCAGATTCGTAAGCTTTTTCAAAGGCCTCTCCAATGCTCTGGGCAGTCGCGACGCCACACGGGTTGGCATGTTTGATGAAGGCTACGGTAGGCTCAGTGAATTCCCGAACCAAACTCAATGCGCCATCGGCATCCATAATATTATTGTAAGAGAGCTCTTTGCCTTGGATGATTTCAGCGTTGACCAAGCTGGCTTCAGCGTGAGAGCTGAAATCTTTATAAAAAGCCGCTTTTTGGTGAGGATTTTCTCCATAACGCAGTCCAGAAACTTTCGTCACCACCACGTGCCTCGTATTGCCCCCCGTCAAATATTCGGCGATCAAGCTGTCATAACGAGCCGTGAGTTCAAATACTTTTTCGGCCAATCGACGGCGAGTTTCTAGGGAGGTTTCACCTTTCGATTCCAATTCCTGGGTCACTCTTTCATAATCCGAAGGGTCGGTGATCACGGTGACGGATTGGAAGTTTTTTGCCGCACTCCGCAACATGCTGGGGCCTCCAATGTCAATATTCTCAATCGCTTCTTCCAAGGTCACCCCTTCTTTTTTGATGGCTTGTTCAAAGGGATAAAGATTGACCACTACAAAATCGATCATCTCAATCCCATTCTCCGCCGCCGCCTTTTGATGTTCTTCATTGTCTCGAACCGCCAACAGTCCCCCATGAATTTTAGGATGCAACGTTTTGACCCGCCCATTCATCATCTCAGGAAATCCCGTATAATCACTCACTTCCGTGGCCTCAATTCCATTTTCCCGAAGCAAGCTAGCCGTGCCTCCCGTACTCAAAATATGAATACCATGGGCGGTGAGTGTTTTAGCAAAATCAACAATTCCAGTTTTATCCGAAACAGAAAGGAGGGCGCGCTTGATCATAATTTTGAGTATTAAATTTCAGGGACCTTCTCCCAGTCCGCCTCTGTGGAGGTGGTCTTAAGAAGAAGTAGTTGAAGTATATCTATAAATCATCGGTTTCCAAAAGCTATCTCTTTACAAATGAATTTTATTATGTTAAATTATCATTAATTTTAAAAAATTCATTAAATCATAGCCCTCCAAACTATGTCTCGCGCTCCCTCAGCTTCAATGCCTCGTCGAAGAAATCAATATCCTGCCCGAAGGCCTCACTTAGCCCTAGTTGCTGATGATCGTCAGTTGTCTTTAAGCTTTTCTCAACCTCCAATTATTACTGTTGATCTAGAATCCTCTGATCCAAACGAGGTAAAATCTGATGACATAGTTCGATTGACCGTTGAATTCGACAGTCACATTCCTCCAATGATTAGAGGCATTATTACCACTCTTTTAAACTCAGCTGTAACTAATCCGCAAAATTCTGACTTGAATCCCCGTATTTCTATTTCTAGGAGCCAAATAAGTGCGCTTTTAGAAAAACTGATTGATAATCTTTCAGAAAGAGGTGTAAGTGTTAATTTAGACAATAGTTCAATTCGTTTCGTACCCGGTCCGCAAGAAAAAGCACGTGAATCAACTGGTTATAGAGCCTAATACTTTGACCTCCGCCCAGCCCATCGCAAATC
>CAZNDI010000089.1:0-3709 GCA_964571805.1 uncultured Candidatus Peribacteria bacterium | reverse complement strand
CTAACTTCAGCTGGCTTCTTCTTGACCCAATTACTGGTATCAATCTTCAATTTTTCAGCAAGCCATTTAAGAGCATCATAAATTTTGGCTCTCATTTCAAGTGTTCCCATACTCGTTTCAAAGCCAGGTAAGTCAGTCACACTCGCCAGCATTTTTTCAACTTCTGTGGCAATGGGGCCAAGGCCAGGAATAGGCTGATTTGCATCTACGGCTTTTTTAAGTATGGGGAAATTATTGATGTCCGTTATAAAACTTTCTAATTCAGTGGCTTCAGGGCTATCGATTCCATTGGGTTTGAGGGCATCTATTTTTACCCCCACATTCTTTTTATATTCTTCGATAATACCTGCCTTTTGGTCTACTTTTATTTTTCCGGCGTTTACCAATTCATCTAAATCTAAATCAAAACCTTTAAGTGCATTGTCTATTAAGCTGGCTATGATGCTGTCCTCATTCCCAAGTTCTATTTTAAGTTTACCCAAATCACCTTGAGTATTTGCCCTCACCTTGTCCAAACCTAAATCAACGCTTGCTGTCCCTCCTGCCTGTGGTGCTTCGGGGGTGTTTCCCATTTTAGTGGTTAGAATTTATTTTATTTAACATGTCGTTTTTCACATCCTCCAAAGTCTTCATCACTGCCGCCTTATCTTCAGCTTTTACAATATAAACCCCTCTTTCAATGGCATTACAGCGATAATTGAAAGCTTCAATCAATTTTAAATATTCCTCTTGCTCTCTGGTTTCCATCAAAAAAAGCGCCAAAATATAGCGCGTTTTCAACTCCTCCGAAAGATTGGAGTTGCTCTTTATGAGTTCGATGATTTTATTTTCTAGGGTCGACATGTATTTTATACTTCTTCGCAATAGAAATGCTACAAATGTGAAGCTGAAACATTTCTTTGCTACTAAGTATTAACTTATTTATATTGCAATTTGGTATTAGTTATTTTCGGGCCTCCAATTCCTCTAGCTCCTTCATCAACTCCTCCTCGGCTTGAGGGATTTCAACCGCTTGATGGTGAGCCCGAGTGTCTTTGGCAATCTTCTGAGCCTTTTGACCTCCTTTCTTGATGGCCGCAGCATGATAGGGATCATAGCGTCGCCTGTGTCCGCCCGCTGGTGTGAAGTCACCTTCGCCCATTTTTAGTTTTTAACTTGTAACTTTGTAACTTGTACCTACTTAGATACTTACCAGTTACTCACTTACACACTTAAATTATATAAACGTCACCATATTGAGCTTCGAACTTTGATTTCATTTGAAACACGGTTTCCACCAAGTTTTGAATTTGGAAGCTGGCAGATTGATCGAGTTTCCACAGGGATTCAATCTGACGGATCAAACTCATCAAGTTGAGGGCGGTCAAATCGACTTTCTCCTGCTGTTCTTCGGTGAGTTGATCGTAAACGGCTTTTTTATAAAGCGTGGTAGGGGATATGGCCACAAGTTCTCCTGAATTCAATTTTTCAATCAGTTTTTTCAAAAAATCCTCATGTCCAGCATTGAATCCCGTCGCATCTTTCAGCGGGTCATTCAGTTGTTTTTGCGTTGCCTCATCCATTTGATGATCGGCATATTGTTTTAATAGGTCTTGCATGAAAGTTTAATTAATCTCATGATTATATCAAAAAAAGGCCTAAAAATCAATCAAAAACCTTTAATAGCAAGCGGTAAGCGGGAAGCTTGCTGCAAACGTTCTGCGATGGGCTTCCCGCTTCCCGCTTACCGCTTACCGCTCTCTTAAGGCATTGCCAATAAGAGAAGTCATCCTAAAGGGTGTTTGAGGTGAGTGATCAATTGATATTTTCTAGCAAATGCCCCATCTTCTTTTTCTTGGTCTGCAAATACTTCAAATTTGTCTTATTTGCCTTTATTTCCAAGGGAATACGCTTTCGAATCGAGAGGCCGTAACCTTCTAATCCTACCAATTTTTTAGGATTATTGGTCAACAAATCCATCTCTTTTACCCCTAAATCAACCAAAATTTGAGCTCCAATCCCATAGGTACGGAGGTCCATTTTAAAACCCAGCTTCTCATTGGCTTCCACGGTATCCAGTCCCTCACTTTGGAGCTTGTACGCTTTAATCTTATTGATTAGGCCAATCCCCCGGCCTTCTTGACGCATATAAAGCAACACCCCACTTCCATGTTCGCTGATTTTTTTGAGAGCCAAATTGAGTTGCTCTCCGCAATCACAATGCTTCGAGCTAAAAATATCTCCCGTCAAACACTCAGAATGCACTCGAACCAGGCTTGTTTTGGCTTTTTTTACTTCACCCATCGTCAAAGCCACATGTTCTTTATTGTCGACGACACTGGTATACACATGGATCGTGAATAGACCAAATTGCGTCTCAAGTTTAGCTTCAGCCTCCTTATGGATGAGGGTCTCATTCTTATTTCGATATTCAATCAAATCTTTAATGGTGATGATTTTGAAACCATGTTTTTTTGCAAAAGCTTTCAATTGAGGCAATCGGGCCATGGTTCCATCTTCATTCAAAATTTCACAAATCACTCCCACTGGCTTTAATTTAGCCAATTTCATCAAATCTACTGTCGCCTCCGTATGGCCAGCTCTCACTAAAGTGCCTCCAGCTTTAGCAAGGAGGGGAAACATGTGGCCAGGTCGGATAAAATCAGCAGCCTTGGCTTTTGGGTCGATGATCTTTTTTATTGTTAGAGCTCGTTCTTTTGCCGAAATCCCCGTCGTCGTGCCTAATTTTGCATCCACAGAGACGGTAAAATTACAATTTCCGTCGGCTTGAGCCACCATGGGATAAAAATTGAGTCTCTCTGCCTGCTCACTTTCCATGGGCACACAAATGAGTCCACGCCCTTCTTTGGTCATAAAATTGATAGCCTCTGGCTTTGCAAACTCTGCTGCCATGATCAAGTCTCCTTCATTTTCTCGATCTTCATCATCGATCACGATGATCATTTTTCCTTTTTTAAGGTCCTCCACCGCTTCTTTAATGGTGTTTATCATAGGGGTTTTTAATCTGAACTCCAGTATACACCCGCTGGGAAAATTTAGAATTAAAACTCACCAATCACAAGCGGAGAGCGGCTAATAGCAAGCGGAGAGCGGTGAGCGTGGAGCGAAGAGCTAATCTCAATTTTGAATCGCTCACCGCTCCACGCTCACCGCTTATAAAAAAATGCCTAGGGTGAGATTAAAATTAAAGGTCGGTCTCGTAGATAGATTTTTTGCTCAGAAGATAGAGCTTCTTTTCATCATCAGATACATAAAAACTTTGAATGTCCTCAATTTCATCGAAATAGATTTGTTTTTTATAGCGTGCCACTCCTTCTTCGACCTCTTTTTCTAGAACGACTACGCGTTTATTTTTGGGATCAAAAACATACAGATTTTTTTGATCCGGCAAGGTTGAGATGTCTTTTGCGTCCTTTAAATCGATTCCCAAGTCTTCAATTTTGAAATCTTGCTGCTCTCCTTTAAAGATCTTGATGATTTCACCAGTACTTTTCAAAATATAAATATTCCCATCAATGGCAATCGAAGTGGCATCCTTGAGATCAGCATTCAGATTGTATTCACTTGCCGCAGAATAACCATCTCGCTGTCTTGTGTATTTATAAATCTGATTATTTTTGGGGCTGAGCAAATAAATAAAATTGTTGTAAGCAGCTAGGTCCACTCCACTTTTCCACACTTCATCCGCCGTACTTGCAAACCGAATCTC
>CAZNDI010000088.1:0-3884 GCA_964571805.1 uncultured Candidatus Peribacteria bacterium | reverse complement strand
GGCGATATATTTTGCTGCTTCTGCTTCCATAATATAAAAATTAATGATAAATAAAAAATAAGTAAATTAGATTTTTTGTGGCTTCAAGTCAGATTCCAAAGGTGTAGGATCTACATTCGTAATGGTCGACGCCATAAATTGTAAGGCTAATAAGGTGAAGACGAAGGCCTGAACCAATCCGGAAAAAATACTGAGAGCCATAAAAGGCACGGGAACTAAAAAGCTGGTATAAATAGATAAACCTCCAATAACAACGATTAAAACCTCTCCTGCAAAAATATTTCCAAAGAGACGGGCTGACATGGAAAGCACCTTAGCGAGTTCACCGATAATATCCAACAATCCTAAAAACAATTCAAGAAAAGCATTACCTATGTCAGAGGGTTTTCTTATTTTAAAGAAAGGTTCTAATTTAATAAAACTCCCAATATGTTTTAAAGGAGCAGCAGTCAATGCAATTAAATGAGCAGCCCCAAGAGAGATAATGGCTAAAGAAATCGTCTGACTCCAATCGGAAGTTGATGTCCTGAATAACGGGCCGTTTTCTGTCGTGATACTAGAAACAAGAGGTATAGCTGAAAATTGATTGGCTACCAAAAGGAATAAAAAGAGAGTTACTATATACGATAAGTACTTTCGAGCTCTTTTTTCTGAGCCATATGCTGTTTTAAGCATATTATAAAAAAATTCGATAATCATCTCCAAAAAAAGTTGAGCTCGAGTGGGTACAACTCCGGCTTTTCGAGTGCATAACACAGCAATAATCACTACCACAATACTCACTGCAAACGAGGCCAGCACCGAATTGCTCACGTGAAAACTACCATATTCAATGATATTATTTGAACTGAGAGTGAATTCTGGAACGTCTGCCATTGAATAAAATTATTTTTTGTGAGGATTAAAATCTTTCAATTTTTTATAGAGAGCAATTTGAGTGACTGGGTAAGAAATGACCAAGAGAATAATCATGAACACGTGACCTCTACCAATCAGATAATCGATTCCATACCCTACTACTCCGAATATAAATATGCTAGCAAGAGTGATAAAGGCAGATTGTCCGAAAATTTTCCAGCGATAATCAGATTTAACTTGTTTGAAAAATTCGGCATTCCTAACTTGATCTTTTTCTATCTTTGGGGGTGGGGTTTTTGGCATAATGAAGAGATTTTCGATAAGGATTTTCCTATGTTTTTTACCCCCATCTAGGGCTCCCTTTCCATTTCGGCCGCATTCTAGTAGCGAGTTCATGAAATGTCAATAGTCTTTAGGCCTGACATGGAATGAGAAAGTGGTGAAATCATAAAAAATAACCGACGGACTATGATTCGGATGATTTTTTGATGAGAATGATTTTTATTGCAGGGCTCAATAAAATTTTTATCTGTAAATGGTGAATGACTACCCTAAGCCATCCATCTTCACTTTCAATAAAAAAATAGTTTCCTGCTTAAGCTTTGCCCGAGCCCAATCCCTTTGGGATTCAGTGAGCAAAGAGCCCAACCCATCAAGAACATGCTTATTACTCATCTTTTCAAGCAACTCAACACATTTACGAAGTGTTTCTTCAAATGAAATTCCTGAGCGCGCTTCGACAATTTTCCTATTTATTTCCCAGCCCTGCTTGAAAAAGAAATACACATCAAAAATATCACGACTGGTTTTGCCGACTCGTTCAACCATTGCCATTAGCTTATGGGCAAACATGATGGTTTATCTTCCATATATTGACTGGAAGTTAGCTTAAAACTAACTTCCAGTACATTTTACACTATTCTAGTCTTAAATTCAAGGCTTCCATTCAAAAACCCCTGACTCTTATTACGGAGGCGTGAAGCAAGGGCTTTTTAATAGGATGGCCAACAAATGGCATTTAGGTCTAACAGGGAATGAGAAAGTGGTGAAATCATAAAAAATAACCGACGGACTATGATTCGGATGAATATTTGATGGGCTATGATTTTTTAGGAGAATTTCTTAAACAGATTTAAAAGTTGCCTATCAAAGGTGAATAAAATCGCATCATATCTTTCAGCAAGATGGATCAAGGCAATATCTGTAAAGGATAGCTTTTGACTAAATTTAAGGTAGAAATCAATTTCTACCTCTGTATTATCATCCACAAGGATTAAATCATCTGATTTTTTAAGATCAGATAAAAAAGCATCGGACTTCTTTTTGCCGCATTTGTAAGCTAATACCGTGGCTACCTCCTGAATCACACAGTAGGGCACAATAATATGCGAACCCACTAACTGCTCCATTAAAAAAACGGCTTCTTGGTGGGAGCTGTCGTCTTTGTAATAGAAAGCGATAAAGATATTACTGTCTAAAATAACCCTTTTATTTTCCATATAAAATTTTATCAATATTGGCGGAAAGGTTCTCCTTTTTTCCGCTGCCTCTTGTAATATTTTTTTTCGCATTACTGAAGAAAGAACCTTTTTGGTGAGGGACTTTAGGAAAATTCTGTGTGTTAACCCTATATTTTTCCAGTACTTTAGGTGTCATGCTGGGTGGCTTTAAAGGAAAAGCTGGTATCTTAAGAAGAAAAGTGATTAGGAAATTCTAAGAATTGCATTATATTTCTTTTTAAGGACAATTTTGTCCCTTTTCAGAAACATAATACCCTATTTTCCTCGAAAAATCAAACTTTGTGCCTTAAAAATTATGATATATTAAGAGGGTAAAATTAACATTAATTCACCATGGAAGCCCGCGTTATCCGACAAAAATTCTTAGAGTTCTTCAAATCCAAAGGCCATGCCATCATTCCCAGCGCCCCCTTATTACCCGAAAATGACCCCACCGTCCTTTTCACCACCGCTGGCATGCACCCCCTGGTCCCCTATTTGATGGGAGAAAAACACCCCGCTGGAACACGGTTGGTCAATTTTCAAAAATGCATCCGCACCGGAGACATCGATGAAGTGGGCGACAACACCCATCTGACTTTTTTTGAAATGTTAGGCAACTGGAGTTTGGGAGATTTTTTTAAAGAAGACGCCATCACATGGAGTTTTGAATTTTTGACCCGCAAAGAATGGCTCGGCATCGAACTGGAAAAACTTTCCTTCACCGTGTTTGAAGGAGATGACGATGCCCCTGCCGACCATGAAGCCGCTGGGATTTGGAAATCCCTCGGAGTCCCCGAACATCGCATCACCTACTTGCCCAAAGGAGACAACTGGTGGGGGCCAGCCGGCATGACCGGACCCTGCGGACCCGACACCGAAATGTTCTATTGGGTGGGAGAAGGCCTCCCTCCAAACGATTCCAATCCGGGAAATGATAGCAAAAATTGGGTAGAAATCTGGAATGATGTCTTCATGCAATACAATAAAAATGAAGCAGGGGCTTTTGATCCCCTCAAACAGCAAAACGTCGACACCGGAATGGGCCTAGAGCGAACCGCAGCCGTCCTACAGGGGAAAAAATCAGTGTATGACACCGAACTTTTTCAACCCATTTTGGAGAAAATCGGCGTCTTGGCCAAATTCAGCTATGATGAAAAAATGGCCTCCTATCGAATCATTGCAGACCACTTGAGAGCTGCTACCATGATGGCCGGAGACGGCGTCAAACCCAGCAACATGGATCAAGGCTACGTGATGCGCCGTTTGATCAGACGAGCCATCCGTCATGGAAAGTTGATTGGCATCGAAGAAGCCTTCACTCCGAGCATTGCCAAAAAAATCATCCACTTGATGGCTGATGTTTTCCCTGAACTCAAACACGAGGAAGAGATTTTAAAAACCCTGTCGGATGAAGAAGAGAAATTCCAAAAAACCGTTCACCAAGGCTTACGAGAATTTGAAAAATTGGTCGAAGGCTTTCAAAAGGCTTTTGAGAACACAGGGCGGAAAATGACCGAAATATCA
>CAZNDI010000087.1:0-3892 GCA_964571805.1 uncultured Candidatus Peribacteria bacterium | reverse complement strand
TACATCTCGGCCACCCCAGGTAAATACGAAAAGGCGATTGTGGATAAAAAAGATGTGGTGGAGCAAATCATTCGACCCACGGGTCTTGTCGATCCCCCGGTTGAAGTGCGTCCGACCAAACACCAAATTGATGACTTACTTGAGGAAATCCGAATAACCCTTGCCAAGGACGAGCGCGTTCTCATCACTACCCTCACCAAAAAATCAGCTGAAAAACTCACAGACTTTTTATTGGAAGCCGATTTGAAGGCTAAGTATCTTCACTCAGAAATCGATACCTTAGAAAGAATTGAAATCCTCCGAGAATTGCGTATGGGGAAAATCGACATTGTGGTGGGAATCAATCTGCTTCGCGAAGGATTGGACTTGCCTGAAGTGTCTCTGGTGGCCATTTTGGATGCTGACAAACAAGGTTTCTTGCGTTCTCGGGATGCTTTGATTCAAACCATTGGGCGGGCGGCTCGTAATGCCAATGGTCATGTTATTTTATATGCAGATGTAATGACGGATGCCATCACTCAAGCGATGGGAGAAACCGATCGACGTCGAAAGATTCAAGAGGATTACAATAAAAAGCACGGCATCACCCCCGAAACCATTGTGAAAGCGATCAAAGATATCGCTCAACATGCCAATAAGCCGAGGAAAAAATATCAAAAAGAGGAGGTCCCTCTAGAAGAAAGAAAGAGGCTCATTAAAGAGCTCACCTTACAAATGAACATGGCGTCTGAAAATCTTGAATTTGAAAAAGCAGTGGAGTTGAGAGATCAAATTGAAGAACTTTCTAAATAAGCGAAAAAGCCTACCAATCTTTTAAATATAGGGCAGACTTTTTCTTTTCTTTTTGTTTTTGTTGGTGAGCTGAGATTGGCTATTTTTATTCTCTTTGGCGCCAACGAACCAATGGGAATTCCGAACTTAAGAAAAAAGACATCAAATAGGTTTAATTCCTATTTTTGATGATTTTTGTGGGGCTGATTTGCCATTTTTCTTTTTTTATTGTTCAAAAAAAGTATACAAATATATTTTCTCTAAACAAGGGGTAAGTTTAATTTATTGTAGACAGATTCTTGAATTATTTTTTTATAAAAAATCACTTCACTTGGTTTTCTGATCAAGCGAAGTGATTTTCATTTTGTAAAAAAACTATTTTTCGCTTCCACCATTGTTGTTGGGCTCGTCGCAGGCCCCTCCATCGAAATAGAAGGTTGGACAGTAGAACTTGTTGTAGCCAGAATAATTATCACAAATATCATCACACCAGGACGCTTCATCGTAATTGGGATCATCTGCGATTCCGTCCCCATTCTCATCGAAGTTCACTCCACTATGGATATAGCAGTCACCATCACATCCAACAATACCTACGTATGGATCTCCATTGATTATAGTAGTGCAACTGGATCCAATTTCACCTGGCCTGCACTCACTTCCTCCGCAATTGGGTGGAAGACAAGTTTCTCCACCTGTCGTTCCTACGTCCGTGGTTCCGCCGCTCCCCCCGCCGCTCCCTCCCCCTGTGGTGGGTGTATCGGTGCTCGCTGTTGTTTCGCCCTTACTGCTGGTTGTTGTTGGAGCTCCGGTGGTGCTCGTGTTTTCTGAGTCGCTTGCTGTTTCACTGTTGTTCATGCCACAGATGGAGGCTTGATTTGTACATAGGTCCTCAATTGGTGTGCATTTTTTATCTTGGTCGGCAGCAGGGGTATTAAAAATACACTCTAAGTACTTCTGATTACACTTATCATATGCCTCTTGGCACTGAGGTTGAACTCCCGTTGGTTCGCAGCCTCCAAGCGTGGCTCCAGAAATGGCTCCCACAAAGGTTAGGGATAAAACTCCGCGTCTTGAAAGAACTTGTTGTGCTTTTTCGGAGAGCCCTTCTAAAAGGTCTCTGCTTTTTTCTAGAAATGTCATTATGAATGATAATTAGTGAATAATTGTAACCTGATCAGGGTAGGGATGTTTTGATACATCTGTTTTTGCATACGATTCAAATTTTGGATTAGTAACATTTATAAAATTTGGTTACTTTTTATAAAACCCACCGTATAATCTTTAGGTCGTCCCTTCACCTTCATTTATAAATGGAAGCGCAACTCATTAAAACCTGCCAACGCGGTCAATTGGAAGATTTTGCTCAGCTTTATGACGCCCATTCAAAATCTATTTACCGTTTCATCTACTACAAAACCCATCACCGAGAAACGGCAGAAGATTTGACCAGCATCACCTTTATGAAAGCCCTCAATGCCATGGAGAGTTTTGATGGAGACAAAGCTTCCTTTAAAACCTGGCTCTATCAAATTGCTCGCAATGCGGTCATCGATCACTACCGCGCTCATAAAGTCACTGAAGATTTAGATGATGCCTGGGATATTAGTGACAAGACCGACATTGAACGAGATGCGGACTTTTTATTAAAAATTGAAGCCGTACAAAAGTACATGCAAAAGCTCAAGCCAGATCAGCGAGAAGTTGTTTTATTACGGGTCTGGGGTGGGCATGGCTTTAAAGAAATCGCTCAGATCATGGGCAAAAGTGAGGCTGCTTGTAAAATGCTTTTTAAACGGATCATCGAAAAATTGCGAGACGATTTTACGCCCTTTATGTTTTTACTCCTTTTGATCAAATAAACATGGCTCATACTCTTGAATCCATCTTGGCTGACCTCTATCAGATTGACCCGAGTTTTAAGCAACACGAAAAAGAGCTTCGAATCGCGATCGAAAAACTTCTAGCAGCCAATCCTGCCATTGAAATGAACCCAGACTTTTCGTCCGATTTGCGCTTACAATTAGTGAGGCGGGCGAAGGCTCTGACGGCCTCTAGAATGGCTGTTTCGTCTGAATCTAGCTTCGTCCTCTTGCTCAAGCGAATGTTCTATCCTTTCACGGGAGGTGTTTTGGCAACGCTCTTGGTGATTGCCATGATCAATCCTCAATTCATTTCTTCTCAGCCTGAGGGGGCTGTGTCTGATCTTTCAGTCATCTCTTCCATTGATGCGCGTATTGTTGAGGTGGATAGTCATTTGACCACTTGTGTGAAGACAGAACTGCCTCTGCTGGGCCAATCAACTGAGGGCGGAGCCGTAACGTTTTACCATAAGCCTGCGGGCTTACAAAAAATCAAAGAGGAACTTTTGGGTGAAGCAGGTAAAACTCTCAACAAGTATTATTATGATCAGGAAAAACTGGTTTATGTCATTCACGAGGTTCATGAATATAATCGGCCCATTTATTGGGATGAGAAAAAAGCTGCTGAATCGGGCGATCCTGAAGTTTTTGATCCTAAAAAATCAGTCATTCGTCAGTCCATCTATTATTTTGATGGCGATCATTTGGTCCGTTGGGTCGATGAAAATAGCCAAGTTATTGATATTACCCAGGATGCGACCCAAGCCCTTCAGGGAGAATTCCTCCTCAATCGGAGTAATGAATTGAGGTGGCGCTATGAAGCAAGCCTTGAGAAGGGGATTTAATTTACTTTGAAATAAATCAATATAAAGTCAATCGTACTCAATTGATGATTGGGCTTATTTCTGGTATACTATTGGGATTTATTTGAACAATTGAAGATTGAAAATTCAAAATTCAAAATTTCTGCAAATAATAATCTTCAATAATAAAAACAAAAAAATGAAACGAACTGGACTGATGCTCACCACCTTCTTTATATTTATTCTTAGTCTCTATGTGGCCTACCAACAAGGGTATGCTGGGCAAATTTTTTCTGATGCTTCTGCTTTAAGCCTGAGCCTAACAGGTTCAGAAGTTTCTTTTTCTTATTTCCAAGAGGCTTTTCTAAGCCTATTTTCTTCAATTCTAAGTACCTTGAACTTTGCCTTTGCGGGAAATATTTTAGTTTCAGTCCTAGCCCTTGCCCTCATTGTTGA
>CAZNDI010000086.1:0-4019 GCA_964571805.1 uncultured Candidatus Peribacteria bacterium | reverse complement strand
GCTTTTAATAATATTTAATATCATAATTTATGATTAAGAAGTACTTTTCTCTTTTTGTGATGACTTTAGCCCTCACTACTTTAGCGGCTTGCAGCAAAACTGAAGCTCCAGTAGCTGAAGATAGTACAGTGATTGATTCATCTCCTACAGATGTTCCTGTGGTAAAAGATAATTCAACAGAGCTTGCCTCTAATGAGACAGCTCCCACCCTCAGCTCAGTAGACTGGACCCTTGCTCCAGCCAAATCTTCCTTGTATTGGACAGGGAGTAAAGCAGTTGGTGCTTCGCACACCGGAACAATTGACATCAAGTCTGCGACTCTAAAAAATGGAAAAGACGGGTTCAAGGGCAGCGAATTTATCATTGATATGACCACCCTCAAAGATGAAAAGAGTGACGCTAAACTTATGGGGCATCTAAAGAGTGATGATTTCTTTGGCGTAGAAAAATTCCCAGAAGCCAAATTGGTGATCAAAGAAATCACACCAAAAGCTGAGGGTAATGTTGCTGTTACCGCGGACCTCACCATTCGGGACAAAACCAACGAAATTACTTTTGACGCCACTGCTGAGGGTTCTGCTGATACCGGAGCTTTGGTCGTAAAGGCTGAATTCAACATTGATCGGGCCAAATGGGATGTTAAATTTGATTCTAGTTCTTTCTTTCAAAATTTAGGTGACACAGCCATCAATGATGAAATCGAGTTTAAATTAAATCTGGCTTTCACTCCAAAAACTGCCTAATGCGCTTTAAAAAAAAGACCCGATTCAAATCGGGTCTTTTTTTGTTTAGGAGATTTTAGTTTGAAACTAAACCTCTGTACTTCGAAATCTTTCCATTCAACCTTCCATCGCAGACCTCCCCAACCCCTCCTCAGGGAGGGGCTTTTGCATTATTATCACTTGTCATTCCATGACGGAGTTTACGAAGATCATGGAATCGTCTGTATTCCTAAATTCTTAGTAACTCATGTTACGCACCTCCTGCGATTCACTCTTCTTAAATCACAAGCGGTAAGTGGTAAGCGATAAGCGTAAAGCTTGCTGCAAACATTCTGTGATAGGCTTACCACTTACCGCTTCCCGCTTACCGCTCTCTTAAAGACGACTCTAGGATCGCACTCCGTTTGTCCTAGAGTGACAATTAAAACTTATCACTCTTATCTTTGCTTCCGCCGCGGCGGACTGGGGGAGGTCCCTTAGCTTCCGAGGGGGACTGGAGGGTATTCCCCTCTTGATAAAGAGGGGTTAGGGGAGATTTGCGATAGCCCCCTCCTTCGGAGTGGCCGGGGGAGGCCTCTTAGCTTCTGGAGTTGCTGAGAAGAGGTTCTAAGGTGTCGAAGCTGTCGTCGGTGCTGCTGGAGGAATAGGGGGTTCCGCTTTGTCTTCTGGTTTTAAACCAACGGCTTTTCCTTCGACTTCTACTTTTCTTTTTTCCGCTTCTTCTTGCTGGTTTTTGGCGCTATCAAAAGCGGTTTGAGCTTCAGTTTTTTTGATTTCATTCTCCTTTTTTTTGTCTACATCTGAGCCAGTGTATAAGGCCACTTCATTAAAAACTTTGTCTCTGGCTTCTTCTGCCGCTTTAAGATTGGCGGTAGCTGTTTCTAAATCTGCGGTGGCTTTGGCCAGATCTTCGAGGACTTTTTTAGAGTCTTTTCTGGCAGGATCTGGTTTCTTCTCGCCGTCCCCTTCGAGTTTTGAAGGTTTGTCTGGGGGCGGAGGGGGAGGCGCTCCATCTGCAGTCGTTTTTGTTGCGGGGGCGGGAGGAATCACTTCGGCGGTGGCTGGGCCTCCGTTGGCTTTGACAAAAGCATCATAAAATTGATTGGTTCTGGTGGTGTCTCCTTTGATGCCAGGCATGCTGCTGAGGGTGGCTTTTACCTTGGCTTCCCCTTGATCCATGAATTCTTTTAGGCTCATGTTGAAGTTTTCTTTGGTGAATTTTGTTGCCTCAGGGTGTTTGAATTTATCTCGATTCACTTGATCTTGAAAATCTTTATAATTCAATTTTTGCATGGCATCGTAAAGCCTAGGAGGAGGCTCTTCACTAGCTTTGTCATATTTGTCAGCGAAGCTAAAGGTTTCTTTCAATTTTCCAAACGCGGCTCTAGGGGAGCTACTTTGGCCATTTCCTAGGGGCATCCAAGGCATGTTATACGGCAGCATAGAAACTGTTTTGGCCAAATCTGCTCCTCCCTCCTGAATTCGGCTGAACCACGGTCCTATGATCTCTAATTTGCCCAGGACGGCGAACACTCCCATCCACAAAATGGCAATGGTCATGATGAGCCACAGGAGGTCTTGAAGCGATCCCATACCTGCGAACAATGATTCTTGGCCCAAAATCTTAAACGTGAAACCACTTTGACTGGAGAGTTTGTCGAGCACGGCGACGGTCAAATTCCCCATCGATTGACCCGCCGAAATCATGATGAAGGCGACGGCAAAGATGGCTCCCACCTTGGCCGGTACAAAGGCCCAACTGATAAATTGTTCCACACTCAAATATTTTTTCACCTCTTCCCCTCCGCCTTCTCCTCCCATTCCAATCAAAAGAATAATAAACGGTGAAAAGGCGACCAAAAGCCAGAGCATCATCATCCGAATGACTAAGGCAATGAACAAGGCTCCCAACGCAATGCCATAAATGATTTGAAGCACCATCGACATCAAGGCCCCCACGGCCAATTGAACACCATCTCCACCACTGGCTGAGGCATTGACTAAATTTTGGATGCGGGCCATGCCATAGGTCAAATAAATGGTGGCGGTGTTTTGATCGTATTTGAATAAATTTAAACTTTCCATACACATCGACGTCCGGCCTTGGAGGGCTTCATTTTCTGGACTTGCCACACCGTTTATCGTTCCATCTCCATTGTAAGCGCTGATATTTATTCCTTCATCCTCTTCTCCTATATAGGATTTTTCAACTTTGGAACAATCGTCATCGTCGCCCTCTTTGTCTTGCCAATACAGAACGGGTTTGCTCCCCGAATCTGCGGGGGCAATGATTTTAGTGGGGTAACATAAGCCTTTTAGGGGTTGTTTGTCATTGGTATTCACCTGGCAAGGTTCGTACTTGGGGGGGTCACTGATGCCCGAAGGGATGGCAAAAACAACATGGGTGACCACATTGGCAGCATCAAGGATCACTTTGGTGGCCAACCACGAAAAATTAACGGCGATGAGGGCAAAAGTGAAAACAATCAAATTCTTCTTTAAATCATCCAGCCCGCCTTCTTGTTTAAAAATCGTTTGAATTGCAATCCACAACAGGTAAAAGACAAAGGCGATGTTGACCAAGTTCCGACTGATGACCCATATTTTTTGAAGCATCTGGCCCATGGAGCCTTGATAAACATAATCAGAGCCCAAAAAATTTCCAATTTGAAAGGCAAAATAATTGATGAGGGGGGCAAAAATGCGGTGTACTTTGGTCACCTTTTGAGCCGTTTCTTGAACGATATCTTTCGTGGTTTGAGCATTGTCCGTGTTTTCTTGAGGCGACCCCACTCCTATAGCCTTCAATTTATCTTGATAGCTCGGTTCTGGCTTATTTTCAGGTTTCTTTTCTTCATCTCCTGGCGCGGCATGGGCTGAGGGGACAAAACTGTTGGATTCAAAAATGGGGTTCATGAACGTGCTCCCCAAATTGAAGAGAATGACGGCCACGAGAGCCACTAAAAATCCTTTGCTTGTTTTTTTTAGTTTGAACATTTTTGTTTTTACGCTTGGTTAGAAAATCAGTCCCAGTCCCAGTCCCCATTCAATACCTAGTCCTGTGCTTCCTCCCACAATCACATAGGGTAGGGCTTTTTTGAAGAGAGATCTTTTAATAACTTTTTTTATGAGTGAAGGTTGCGTGCGTTTTTTTCCCGCCGGCATGGTCACCTTCACCATTTGCGGGTTGGGGTTTGCTCCAATCCGTTGAGGCCCGCCTTGGGAAGGGGCCACTCGGTAGTCTGAACTTTGATTGAGGGGGGTATTTTTTTGCATTTTTTTTGGGAGGGGTCGGGC
>CAZNDI010000085.1:0-4075 GCA_964571805.1 uncultured Candidatus Peribacteria bacterium | reverse complement strand
GGCTTCATTATAACAAAAATGAGGCTTTTTACCCACAGGTTTAGTTTACAGTGCTCCTCTTTTGGCGAAGGACAGAGCCTCTTTTAAACCTTATTTTTAGTTCAGTTATAATAACTCACCTTAAGCACTTCCTGCGATTCACCCTGCTAACTCCCTTCAATTATAAGCGGTAAGTGGTAAGTGGGAAGCGTAAAGCTTACTGCAAACATTCTGTGATAGGCTAACCACTTACCGCTTCCCGCTTACCGCTCTCTTTAAGGTGTTGCCAGTAATAGAGGTCATCCTAAAGGGTGAGTGAGTTGAATTAATAATTAAATTTCAAAGTATTCCTTTTTTTGTAGTCCGGTATCGGTTGGGAGTTCTCCAAATTGACAGTCTTTACAGGTTCCCTCCAAATTGATCCACTTTCCTCCTTTGTAATTAGAGATACTGATTTGAGCATAGGCATGACCGGGTACAAATACGAGGCGAGCCTTGTTGCCAATCGCTTTTTCTAAAGCAATTAAGAGAACGGCCATGTCTTCACAATCGGCCCCACCTGTTTTTAAAACCGTGAGCGGATTTTCAAGTTGATCATGAAAGTTATCGTCGGCTACGTAATCAATTTCATCTCTTACGAAGTAAAATAAAGCTTTGCTTTGGCACACACTGTCCGATTCTCGACAAGATTTGGCAGCAATAAAATTGGCCACTTGCTTGATGTTGTCTTGAATTGAAAGGACTACTTGTTTCACTTCTTCTGGGTCGTGTGAAGAAAATGGTGTCTCCAACTCCTGATCGAGAAAGGGTTTTATTTCTGTGAGCTTTGGAATTTCAACTGGCTCACTGTGAAGGAGATAAAAATAAGCTTGAAAAGAAAGAATGATGAGTGAAAAAGCGACCAAGCAGGCTATTACTTTAAAAAACACACTCCGTTTGGGCGCCAAAAAATCATCCTGCATGACTTCATTTTCATTATTCATAGGTGTGTTATTTTTTCTATCTTCAAGCTTAAATCTAAATGTTTTGCGGCCATAGTTATAGCCCCCGATGAAAAAGCATCCACCCCCTTTATAAAATAGCGTGAAATTGTTTTTTCATTGATGCCTCCGGATACTTCGACCGTTAAGCCTGCTTTCTTTAAAAATGGAATCACTTTTTTAATTTCCCTTGGCTTAAAATCATCCAACATCACGACTATTTTATCTTTCTCTAATGGAAGATCTTTTTTCAAGTCCTTATATAGTTTAAGAAATTCTCTCACCTGAACTTCGGCTTCCAACTCGATTTCAATGAACCGAACTTTAGGCGATTTTTTGAAAGCGGATTCCAAGTTTTTTTTGAAGTTTAAGCTTAGGGCAATGTGATTCTCTTTGATCAAAATGGCGTCACTCAAGCTGAGCCGATGGGTTCCGCCTCCTCCCAGGGTGACTGCTCTTTTATCTAGAGCGCCCCATAGTGTTTTACGAGTTGCCAATAGAGTTGTTTTGGCCGGTAGTTTCGTAGCAAGTTTTTTTGTTTTTGTTGCAATTCCTGACAATCGTTGCAAGAGATTGAGGAGCGTACGCTCTGCTTTGAGGATCGATTTACCTTTTCCCTTTAGATTTAAAATAGGCTCTCCTTTTTTTACCTGGTCTCCATCTTTTTTAGCCTTCATGATTTTGATTCCTATTTTATTCAAAAACCATTTTGCTTCTTGTATTCCTGCCAAAATTCCTTCTTCCTTTGCCGTGATGACTGCTGTTACTTCGGGGTCATTTTTCCCTAAAAACGATTCTGAGGTCAGGTCTCCGTCTTCTATATCTAATTCATAGGCTTTCCACACAAAAGCATCCAGAGCCTTTAAATAGGATTTATTTTTTAGATTCAACTCTGATTTGCCATCCATTAAGAACAAATTTTCAATTTAGATTTGAGTGGTAGCGATAAATTCTTTAGCTTTTTTATAATTTTCTTCATCTAATTTTCCAGCAGTTTGCAAAATGTCTAAAAGTTCGTTGATTCCAATGATGCTATGAAGTTTATAGCCTTTTTCTTCCAATAGCCTTCCTCCGCCTTGTTCTCGGTCGACTAAAATGAGGAAATCTTGAATTTTAAGCCCTGATGATTCAAAGGGCTCAATGGTTTCAAATTTGCTGTCTCCTGTCGTGATGAGATCATCGACAATGAGAACGGTTTGACCCTCTTCAAAAACTCCCTCAATTTTTTTCTTGGTTCCATAGTCCTTCACTTCTTTTCGTGCGTAAACCATCGGCCAATTTTCTGAAATCGACATGACAGTGGCAATGGGAAGGGCTGTATAGGGTATGCCAGCAATCAAGTCGAACTTCAATTCCTTGGCAACTTTGATCATGGCTTCACTGATCATTTTTAGAACCGATGGGTGAGAAATGAGCAGCCTAAGATCAATATAGATAGGGGATTTTAGTCCTGATTTTAAAGTGAACTCGCCAAATTTAATGGCTCCTATTTCATACAATGCCAAGGCAATTTCTTTTTTAAGTTCCATTTTTTATCTAGGTTAAAAATTCTCTTGTCTAAAGCATAGCATAATTCATTTTCTGTAACAGTCATTTTCTTTACCAGTCTTCCTCTTCCTCATCTAAGTCATCTCCTTCAGATTTATAATCACAAAAGCAGTCACATAAAGGGCTTTCACATTCTTCACAGTGTGGGCAATCGTTGCCACATGAACAGTCTCCGTTCATAGATTAATGAGTTTACAATTTAGAATTTATTTTGAATTATTTTTAGACTCGTCAACGTGGCTCAAATTTAGTAAATTAATGATTTGAAGTCAAACCCTTATTTTAGGGTTTATAAAATGAATATTTAATCCAATTTTGACTCCTCAAGCTCTACGGGAATTTCGAGTATTTCTCCACTCCTCCAAATCTTTAGCCTTACCGTATCGCCAGGGCTTTTTTTACCAATACTTAAATTCAATGGATGTTGTTCATCGATTCCTTGCCCATCGATTTCCAGAATGACATCTTTTATTTTAAGGCCAGCCTTCTCGGCAGGACTGCCAGGCACTACAGCAAATTCTCCTTGGGCTTCATCACCAACTAAAAGAGCACCCCCTTTTACATCAATCTGTAGTTCTTTCGCCCTTTCTTCATCCAGAAGCATGAATCGAACCCCTAAAAATGGTCGAATTATTTTACCCTTTTCCTTTACATCTTTTATCAGTGATTTAATGTCATCGACTGGGATGGCAAAACCTATTCCTGTGGCGTTGGCTGCAATGGCTGTGTTAATTCCAATAACCTGTCCTTCCAAATTTACTAACGGGCCACCACTATTCCCTGGGTTGATGGCTGCGTCTGTTTGAATTAAATTTATCAAATCCTCACTTCCAGTCATTGAGCCAGCCGTGATGTCTCGTCCTATTCCGCTCACAATCCCTGTGGTCACTGTATTCTGATATTCTGCTAAGGCATTGCCGATGGCCACAACGCTTTGTCCTATTTGAAGTGATTTTGAATCACCCAAATCAATAAAGGGCAAGTCTTTGACTTTTTTTTCTCCAGTATCCTCTAGTTTTATGACTGCAAAATCACTGAGGGTATCTCGAGCCAAGACTTTTGCATTGAATTCTTTTCCATCATTGGTCAGAACTGAATAGTCAGCTTGCTCATCCTCTACCACATGTCGATTGGTGACAATTAAGCCATCTTTTGAAACAATGAACCCACTGCCACCTCCAATTTTCTTCTTTTGACTTTTAACATTTCCATTTTCATCTCGTTCATATTCTTGAAAGGGAATTCCAAAATTAAAAAAAGGATCACTCATTCCATTTCCAAATTCCTGTATGCCTTGACGATATAAAGGTAGATCTTTCGAGATGACAATACTCACCACACTGGGGCTCACTTTTTTGACAGTATCTATCACTTGAGACTCCTCGACATAAAATTTTTTTTCAGGGTTTTCTTCTTTGTTTGAAGTTTGCTCAGTGGGCGTTGAGCTCATTTTATTATAAGTAATATAGGATCCCAAAATCCCTCCTCCCAAACTGCTCCCAGCAAAAAATATTACTAAAGCTATATATATATTATTTTTTTTCATCTTAAGCGAGTTTAAATTTTTA
>CAZNDI010000084.1:0-4185 GCA_964571805.1 uncultured Candidatus Peribacteria bacterium | reverse complement strand
CGTCGCCGAAGGGCCCGACATAGAACAAGAACACTATAATTTCAATCAACTCAACATCCCTCCCGACCACCCCGCGCGCGACATGCAAGACACCTTTTGGGTGAAAAATTTAGAAAAAACGGTTCTCCGAACCCAAACCTCCCCCGTCCAAATTCGCCATATGGAAAAGCACGAGCCGCCGATTCGAATTGTGAGTCTAGGTAAAACCTTCCGCAAAGACAGCGACGCCACCCATTCCCCCATGTTTCACCAATGCGAAGGATTGATGGTGGGAGAAAACATCTCCATCGCCAATCTCAAAGCGGTGATGACCGCCTTCCTGCAACAGATTTTTGAAGATGATGCCATCAAAACCCGCTTCCGAACTAGCTATTTTCCTTTCGTGGAACCTGGTTTGGAAGTCGATTGCACTTGTCCCATTTGTGGAGGCGCCGGCAAATTGCCCGACCAAACCCCGTGTCGTTTGTGTAAACAATGCGGTTGGCTCGAAATCGGAGGGGCCGGCATGGTGCATCCCAAAGTCCTCGAAAATGTCGGCTACGATTCCGAAAAATACACCGGTTTTGCTTTTGGCATGGGGCTCGACCGCATGGTGATGATTAAATATCGAGTGAATCATTTACGATTGTTGTTTGAGAATGATTTGAGATTTATTACGCAATTTTAGCGCATAGTTGACCGAATTGTGGACCGAATAGTAGTAGTCACAATCCGGCCCACAATTCGGCCCACAATCCGGAATTTATGGAAAATTATTACAAAACCTTAGGAGTTGAACCTTCCTCTCAACAACAAGAGATCAAGAAGGCTTATTTTGAATTGGCCAAAAAGTATCATCCCGATGCAGGAAATGCTGAACAAATAAAACGATTTTATGAGATTGCAGAGGCTTACAAAACTCTATCTGATGCTGATTTGAAAAAAGCGTATGATGCAACCTTGGAAATAGGCATGGAACAGATCAAAACGGCCGAGGAAGAACTCATTTCTAAAAATCCTCCTGAACCCAATTCCTACACACAAAAACGAGATCCCTACCGCGATGAAGAATTGAAAGAATTTCATCGCAATCGTCTTCGCAGTGCGGTTTTTAGGGTAGTTTTCTTCACCCTTTTTCACACCCTTCTCGGGGCTTTTTTGGCCCTTCTTCTAAAGGGAAATTTTATTTTAGGGGCCATTTCGGGATTAATGATTGGTTTCAGTCACTCCATTCGGCAAAATTTTGATCTGGAAACCTTCTTCGACTCCTCCCAAAAAAGGACATTATTTCGAGGCTTCGTATGGCTCATTTTGATGCTTGGAGCTTTATACTTTGTTTTACTCATCTCAAAAATTGTGCTAGGATGATCTCATAAAGCCTTATTGATTAATCATGGCAACCACTACAGCCAAAAAACATAAATGGACTGAGAATCTCTTTAATCCAACAAGCAGGCTTCCTAAAGCTAAACCTGTTGATATTGATAAATTAAGGGAGGTTTTAGCGAAGATTAGAAAAAAAGGACATACTTATATCTATTGGGATGAACGGGATGCTGATGCTTGATTATTCACACATCAAAGGGTTAGATATTATTTGCGACACCAATATTCTTATTGACTTGAGCAAGGCTCATTTGGAGGTTGGTTTGTCGCATTTTATCACCAGCTTGATGCTGAATGAGAACAATCTTCAATACAGCAATTACTCAATTTTTGAATTTCTTAGGGGGCAACCTAAAAAATTAATTCAGGATTATGAGGAAATTTTAGAGCTTTTTGATGATTTGGAAGTCTCTGAAAATCACATGATCATTGCTGCCCAATTGATGTCACTATATAAGCATCACAATTTGATTTCGGATGCTAGTACTTCCAAAAAAAATCCCTCAATGATCGATGATGGGGATTATATTATCGCTGCAACGGCTTTTTCAAATAAAAAAACTGCCATCTTGACACGAAATTATTCCGATTTCCCCCGGCCTTTCTTCAATGAGGCTTGTAAGCACTATTTAGAATATGAAAAAGAAGGAAAAAAAGGGGTTGAAATTTATTATGTTTTAACTCCAGATCTACCTTACGTAAATAAAATGTATCATTTGATCAATTAAATTCATGAAAAAAGTATTCATCGGTACAGACCATGTCGGTTATGAATTGAAGGAAAAGTTGATTCCTTATTTAAAAGAACTCGGTTATGACGTCGAAGATAAGGGGGCATTTACCTATGATGCAGATGATGATTACCCCGACTTCATTCTTCCTGTGGCCCGTGCCGTGGCGGAAAATCCTGATGAGCATTTTGGCATCGTGATGGGGGGTTCCGGCCAAGGAGAAGCTATTGCTGCTAACCGAATCAAAGGCGTTCGGGCCGCTCTTTTTTACGGTCCATGTCTTCCTAAGCAAGCTGTCGATGCCTCCGGCCGAGAAAGCGCCGATCCTTATGAAATGATTCGTCTGACGCGCGAACACAACAATGCCAACGTCCTATCGTTGGGGGCTCGTTTTCTTACCGAAGAAGAAGCTAAAATGGTCGTGAAATTATGGCTGGAAGCCCCTTTTACTTCGGAGGAAAGGCATGTTCGGCGGATTCGGAAGATTGATGAGTTGAGTTGAATAAAGAAAAAATACTTAAAAAACCGCATGTCATTCCGAGGAATTCGAGGAATCTATAGCCTGAAAGGAATGGAGTAAGTGTGAAATAGATTTCTCCACAAGGTCGAAATGACACATGAGCCTTGAAATAGAGAGGAAAATGTTGAATAAAATTTTTTTTGCTGCTAAAAACTACCCACTGACCACTTTATGAAAATCAAAATCGTCCCCTCAATTCTCGGTATCGACTACGGTCGAATGAACGAACACCTAGCCGAACTGGCTCCATTTTCTGACATGTTCCATGTGGATGTGATGGATGGAAATTTTGTGCCGAATTTGACGATCGGTGCTCCGGTCATTTCCTGTATCAAAACCCAGGTGCCCTTGGACTGTCATCTGATGATCCGCAACCCTCATCGTTACATCGACGATTTTGCCAAAGCCGGGGCCTATTCAATTACTATTCACGCCGAGGCGAGCCTCCATTTGGCTCCAGACATTGAGAAGATCAAGAAGGCGGGGTGTAAAGCCGCCGTGGCGATCAATCCCGATACCCCCGTTGAAAAAATAGCTTCGATCTTATCTATGTTAGACATGGTTTTAGTCATGTCAGTGGTCCCCGGTTTCGGAGGTCAGGCCTTCATGCCAGAAGTTTTGGAGAAGGTGAAATGGATTCGGGAACATTATCCCAATTTAGACATTCAAATCGATGGGGGAATCAACGATAAAACCGCTCCGCTGGCGATCGAAGCAGGTGCGAATATTTTGGTAGCGGGTTCGTATATTTTGGGAGCGAAGGATATGAGGAGGGCGGTAGAAATGTTGACAAATTAATAATATTAATATATAATATATTTAATTTAGCATTTAAGCATCTAGCTATGGCAGAACAAGCCTCAGAAAAATCTGAAATTACAATAAAAATACCCTTTATTGAAGGTGCCCTTTTTGACTTCCAACCAATAAGTTTAATTGAATGTACAGAAGTGAATGGGAGAATAGTAGACATTCGTGTTACCTATGGTAAAAAATGCCAAGATTGGTGGATTGATAGGGGGGAGGTTTACGTTGATACTCGTAGCTTAATGAATCCGATGGATGGAGGGGGAGGTCATACTACTCCTGAGCTTTTTGCAAATCGTGTCAGAGAATTAAGTGGATGTATTTCTGATTTGGAGCTAAAAGATCGAATTTTAACTGATTTAAGAGTGGAAGAAATGGAAAGAAGAGATTCCAGATCTCGTGCAGAAAGTGTTTTAAGCATTAGTGATGGGAATTTTATTGATTAAAAAATTCTTCTTATTGAATATTAGGCCAATAAAAATAACCTCAGAGGTATCTTGATGGCATTAAATTCCTTTGAATAACTCAGGCTATCATCAGAAATGATTAAGCTATATGCTGGGTCAATTTTCTTGGCCGTCTGTTTAACTTGGCGATAACCTTTCTTGCCCACCCCAACTTCAATCACTATTCTTCTATTACCCATTCCCAGAATAAAATCAGCACCACCTTGGGCAGCATCATATGTTAAGGATTTCCCGGGATTCTTATTCAAAATCCTATGTAAATACATAGCAACCAAATCCTCAAGCAACTTCCCTT
>CAZNDI010000083.1:0-4233 GCA_964571805.1 uncultured Candidatus Peribacteria bacterium | reverse complement strand
AATTTTTAAGCAAATGTCAAAATTTTGCCCTAGGCCCCTATCAACTTATCCCCATACAAAGGATGATAAAGACAATCTTTAGGCTCAATGAAATAATCTCCTGCCTCAAATTCATTTTCCGTAAAACTAGCTTCAAAATTCCGGACAATCACAAAAGGAATACTCGCATCGGTCTCACCCATCAACAAATTTGCCGCACAGGTCAAATCATCGGCCACAGCAATTTTAGTATAAACCATCGCCCGACCAAACAAATCCTTCTTCCCCCGCTCATCCTGCACCCCCTCAAACCCCGCCCACCCAATGGCAATCCCACTTGTCCCCTGCCGAAGAGGCTGGCAATGAGAATCAGAAATCAAGACCCCCAAATGATCCAAATGAAACTCCTCCCTCAAAAATTGCCGGATTTCACGAGCAGACACAAAAGGGTGCTCAGGCCATAAAACAGCCTCACCTTCGGGGGTATTACTCCGATCAATGCCTGCATTAGGAATAAGAATATGGTGCTTCATCGTCAAGGTCATCGCCCCCTCATCCAAAACCTGATCCGCCTCCTGATGAATCAAGGCTTTAAACTCAGCATCATCCTTAGCCATACGCAAACGCTTTTGACTATAAGCCACCACCTTGGACGCAATCACTAAAATATCACCCGATTGGAGGGTTTCATTTTTTTGAGCGAGAGCCTTGAGGAAGGCTGATTTTAGATCTGTTCCGGAGGCAAAACGTTCACTTTTAAGGGGGATGAGTTGCACATTATAAAAATTAAAGGGTAAATTTTTTCTCTTGATGAATTTGTATTTGTAAAACAACAATAGCCCCTAAAATAAGCCAAAATATCATAGCCAGGTCATTTTTCCAAAACGGCACATCAAAGAGGCCATGAATCAAAATACCCCAAAAAGCGATGAGGGGGTAGGTAAATTTACGGTGGGCCAAGAAAAGAAACCCAAGAAAAGCCAAGAAACCTAGCAACCCCGCATTGAGCCAAAACGCCAAAAATATATTGTGAGGATGAGGCATATTCCACTCCAAAGGCACTTGCCCTAAAACCAAAGGGGCATTCGTTTGATAATAAGCCTGAAAAAGACCGGGACCAATCCCCGTGAGGGGGTGATCTTTAATGAGCGTCAAAGAAACCTGATAAATTTCCAAACGGACGGACGTGCTCGAACGATTCTCCCAATCTAAGAACTGTTGGAATTTAGGAGTATTAAACTGGGAGGCAATCAGCCCAGCCAAAAGAGCCAAAAGCAAGATCAGCATACCAAAAAATTGTTTTAAATTCCCTCGCTTCCGAAACAACAACCTCAAAACATAAAACCCTATCGCCCCAAAAATAGCCAAAATGGCGGCATAAGATTGTGACATAAAAAGGGCATGAGCCATGATCGTGCAACCCCCCACACTCAGCAATCGCTCACTTTTAGTCAGAAAATCCTTTTGAGACAAGTAATATAGGCCCAAAAGAAAGGCAGGGGCCAAATAAAGGGAGAGATAATTGGCTGACTCAAAAACACCTGCCAATCTCAAATCAGGAGTGAAGCCTGTTCCAAAAATACCAAAAAAATAAGATACCAAAGCCACCAAAGCGCCAGAGGCTATAAAACTGAGAAGGATTTTTTTGAGATCAATCGAATTTTTGACAAGCTGAGTCAAAGTAAAAAAATAAAGCAGAGGGGCCAAAATCCACCCCTTTAAAACCCCCATCGAAATCATTTGTGGGTCAATGCTTTCCCCTCCAGGCAGAATAATCTCATGTGGTGCCAGGACAACCCCCAAAATTGAGCCCAAAAGGAGCATCAAAGCAAAGACATAATATCCCTTCATCCCTCTCCATTCGAGCTTGAATTGGCCTCGCAAACATCCCAAGAGAAAAGCCGCAAAAAGAAGATACGTGAACAGCTCAAGCACCGTAAAGGGCACCCCCACAACTTTAAAGCGGAGTAAATAAAGCGGAAAGAAAAAAGGCGAGACGCATAACATTCCCAAAGTAAAACGCTGCCATAGGGTGGAGTGAACACGACTCATGAGCGAAAAGCTTGAAGCAGAAAGCAAAGAAAGCCCCCCACTTACTAGTTACTACTTACTACTTACTAACTCATCTTACGCAACTCTTAATCCTCACACTTCCTGACGCATAATTTCCAATTCATTCCAATGTACCTCCAATTTCCAAACGAAAGTCTAAATTTTAATGTTTAAAGCTTAAAAATTGATTGGAATAGTTTAAAAATTAGTCTTTAGAAATTATTGCTTCGTTTGGAAATTGGAGTGAATTGGTGAGTATTGGAGTGAATTATAACTAAGTTAGGGCGCTAGTACGTAAGGTGAGTAATTAAATTACTCTCGTCCCGAAATAGGATTCATCTTATCTTTATAGCGCTGAATGGGGGCCTTGATTTTCTCAATGACTTCATCAACCGCATTTTCTAAAGAATCGGAGTGCGCTTCTGCCCGTAAGGTTTCCCCAGGGACAAAAAGGGTGAGATGACATTCGTAAACATCTTCGGGCTTTTTGGCGGCCTGATGAATCAAATCTACTTTAATTTCGACGGATTCATCCGAAAGGCGCTCTGCCCAATGGGTGATCTTTTCAAATTTAGCTCTAATATAAGCCTCGCGCTCCGCAGAAATGTCAACTTGTTGGGTGTGGATTTTAATTTCCATAAATAGTGATTTTAGTTATTTACAGGCTCATTGTACTGAAATCCCATTAAAAACTAAAGATTAAAATAGGTCCGAATTGATTTTTAATTTTGTTGAAGGAGGAAATTGCTTGAAAACAAAGAGAATAAGGTGCTAAATTGAGGAAGAAAGCAAAATAGCCATCTAAAAAATAAAAGAAAATGTCCTACAACATCCTCGCCGACACCTTTTCCGTCGCCCGTGATTCCAATCATTTTGTTCAGATCAAGACCCTCAAAAATCCTCGCAGTGAAGACCAAATTTGGGCCACGTTTAAAATTGAAGGAGACAGCAAATATGCCCGTTCTACGATGCAGAGCCTTCTGGAAACTCTAGATGAGGTCTTTTTTGACAACTTCGAATTGGATGCTTATGAACGTTTCGAAAATGCACTTAAAGAAGTGAACTTAACCTATAAAACCCTTCAAGAAAAGAGAGGGGCCCATTCGATGGGAACCGTCAGCGCTATCATTGCTGTGATTTCGGGAAACCAGCTTCATTTGACCCAAACAGACCAAGCTGAGGCCTATTTGGTGCGGAAAACAAAATTATCCTTAATCAGCGAAGGACTGTCAGGACGATCCCCCGATCTTTTTGTGAATATTGCCAGTGGAGAATTGATGCCAGAAGACAAAATCATTTTTTCCACCTCACGCCTCCTCCGGCTGGCCACCCACAGTCAATTGGCCCAAATGTGCTCAGAAGGTGTTGTGGAAGCCTTAGATGCCTTGCGAGAATTAGTCCTTTCTGAGTCAGAATTGAGCATTGGAATTGCCTGTCTCAACACCAAATTGGCCCACAGAGGGGCAAGGCCACAAAATCCTTATGCCAAAGGGGCGGTCGTGACAGAGTGGTTCAAAGGCCTCTGGGACAAAAGCATGAAGTTTGTGGATAAAAAAACGGAAGGAAAGAAACTTCCCATGGAAAAGAGCAATATTTTAATTGGCTTGGGAATTTTGATTTTATTCTTGATTTTGAGCGTGACTTTTTTAATCAACAATCGACATGATTCACAGCTCCGTGATGAATATAAGCTACGCATAGAAAAACTTCGAGATGAAATCAGCAGTGCCAACACCAAAGGTTATGCCAATGACAAAGAGACTGCCAATGCCATTTTGGATAAAGTCGAGGAGGAAGCTCAAAGCATTCTAGAAACCGAATATTATCGAAACGAAGTCCTTTCCCTCCTGAAAAAAGTACAAAGCACTCGCGACAGCATCAATAACGCCGAACGTCTGGGAGCCCTTGAGCCTTATGCGGATTTGAGCGCCAAACGGGAAAATGTGGAAGCCTTGGGCTTGATGGGGTTGGATGGAAATCTGTTTGCTTATGAATATAACGCCCTCTATAAAGTGGTGATGGATCAGGTCATGGAGCCTAAAACCATCGATACAACGGAAGTGGTGATCAAGGCCACAGCCATGAAAGATCAAAATGTACTCGCTTTTTTAACTCAATCGGGCAGAGTGATTGAGTATGCCGAGGAAGAGATTCGGTTTGCAAGTACGGCGGATGAAGTGTGGAAAAGTGGAGTGGACCTAG
>CAZNDI010000082.1:0-4244 GCA_964571805.1 uncultured Candidatus Peribacteria bacterium | reverse complement strand
AATGAAGCAAATGAGTTGCTTGAAAAAATAAAGGAAAACAAGGCTCAACTTTATCTTGTCGGCTGGCAGGCGGAAGATGGTGATGCGGGAGGATTTTATGACGCCTTCATCCATAGTAAGGGAATTTTCAATCAGGGGCGCTATAAAAATCCTGCCTTGGATCAAATGATCGAATCCTCTCGTCAAGAAATGGACCCTCAAAAAAGACTGATAGTGCTTAAAGAAATTGGAGCTAAATTGCAACAAGACTTGATTGGAATCCCCTTATTTGAAACCAGTCGAATTTATGCCGTTCAAAAGGGGGTGAATTGGAAGCCCCGGCTAGATGGTCTAATTTTGGCTGCAGAAGTGAAATAATAGCCTTGGAATATCACTTTCGCAATAAATAACTTCTTGCTATAATGAGAAAGTTATTTGCTAACCCTCAATGATGTCCAGCTCAAAATATCAATCCCCTAAAGGCGTTCATGACATTTTACCGGATGATCACCTTTATTTTTCCTTTGTTAAAAAAGTCGTCCGCCACCATTGTCGTCGGGCAGGTTTTAGACGCATCAGTACTCCAATTTTTGAGAACATCGAGGTTTTTACTCGAAGCATAGGAGATTCTAGCGACATCGTGGAGAAGGAAATGTTCGTCTTCGAAAGTAAGTCTGGGAAAAGGTTTGCCTTAAAGCCAGAAGGCACAGCGGGAGTCGTGCGAGCTTATTTACAACATGGCATGGCCGAACTCCCTAAACCAGTAGAGCTCTATTATATTGAGCCTCACTTTCGCTATAATCGCCCTCAAAAAGGCCGCTATCGTCAATTTCATCAGTTGGGAATCGAAGTGTTGGGTGAAAGTGACCCTGCCATCGACGCTCAGGTGATTTATATCGCGCATCGGATCAATCAAGACTTGGGCATTGCCGACCGACTCACCCTTCAGTTGAACACCATTGGAAGCCAAGAAGATCGAGAAAAGTATAAGGAAGACCTTTTGAATTATTACACCGGCAAAGAGCGGAGTTTGTGTGAAGATTGTCGCCGAAGGCTTTACGAAAACCCAATGCGCTTGTTGGACTGCAAGGTGGAAGACTGTCAAATTTTGGCCTCCATGGCACCTCGACTTGAAGCCGTTTTGAGCGATGCTTCGAAAGAACACTTTCAACTGCTCCAAGACTATTTGAAGGAGTTGGGAATCAACTACGAGCTCAACCCCACCTTGGTGCGAGGATTGGATTATTACACGCACACGGTTTTTGAATTTTGGAGTAAAAAAGAAGGATCACAAAACGCAACCGGAGGTGGTGGTCGTTATGATGGCTTGGTGGAACAGATGGGAGGTCAAAATACGCCCGCCATTGGTTATGCCGCAGGCATTGAACGCTTGATCGACTACATGAAAGAAGGGGGCATCACTCCCCCCAATAAGGATAAAGTGGAAGTTTTTGTCGCTCAATTGGGCTTGATGGCTAAAAAGAAGTCTCTCCCCCTCATCAATCAATTGCGAGACAAAGGAATCAATACCGTGGGAGCCATTGGCAAGTCGTCTATGAAGGGTCAAATGTCCTTGGCTGATAAAATGCAAGCCCGTTACAGCCTCATTTTAGGCCAAGTGGAAGTTCAAGAAGGCACGATCATTTTAAGGGACATGCAACGCGGGAGCCAAGAAACCATTAAGATTGAAGGAATAGTGGATCGGATGGTTGAACTCTTGGGGAGCTCTGGCCTCTCTGAAAAAAGATTATGGGAAGAATAAAACCACCCCGTGGGGTGGCCCCACGGGGACCAGAATCAATGAAAAAATTATATGGAATCATCGGCAATTCTCCTGAAGCCCCTCTTTTTTTAGCAATGCACGAGGCTGCTTTTAAGACAGAAAAGATTGAGGCGGAGTACACCATTTTTAACCTCGATTTAAAGGATTCTGAAGCTTTGGCTAATTTTTGCTATGAGTCAGAATTTAAAGGCCTAGGAGGATTTTCCGTGGGAGCCGAACAGAAAGGGGTGGTCATGGATTATTTAGACCATCGGGATGCCATTGCTGAGCGACTGGAAGCGGTGAATACGGTAAAAAATGAAGCCTATGAACTGAATGGCTTCAATACGGAGGTGGCAAGTATGCTTCAGGCCTTGCAAGAGCAAACTAAACTTCCCCGCAAAAAAGTTTTGATTTTGGGGGCAGGAGAATTAGCGCGAGCCTTGACCTACGGATTGAAAGAATACGGGGCTGACGTTCATATTTGGAATCGGAGCCCCGAGAAGGCCGCTCAATTGGAGGAGGAATTTGATGTGGAGTCGATTGAATTCAGAAATATCAAAGAGGCTCAGTTCGACATCATCATCAATGCCACACCCATTGGAAAATCGCCTGAGGTAGAGCAAAGTTTACTCATGAGCGATCAGATCAAAGAAAAAAGCGGTGGTCATGGAAACCGTCATTGAGCCTCTGGAAACGCAACTTTTGAAAGAGGCTAAAAAAGCAGGAGCAAAAACTGTGTCGGCCGAACGGATCCTTCTTCACAAAGCAGGAAATGAATTCACCGCATGGTTTGACCGACCCGCTCCGTTTGAAGTGATGGAAAAGGCATTGTATGAAGCCATTAAGAATAAGGATAATATCCGTTAGAGACGGGATTAATCGGGTCTCTAACAGATATTATCCCTACAAAACGAATGAAGAAATCTGAAAAAGCAAAGGAGATCATGGCTATTTTGGATGAAATTTATCCAGAAACACCGATCCCTCTCAAGCACAAACAGAATAATGTGTTTACTTTTTTGGTAGCCGTTTTGCTTTCGGCCCGGGCTACGGATGTGAGTGTGAATAAAGTGACTCCAACTTTATTTGCTTTGGCGGACACCCCAGAAAAAATGAGACATGTACCCGTGGAAAAGATTCGAGAAATCATTAGACCTGTAGGCCTCTCCCCTGCAAAAGCAAAAAATATTCAAGGCCTTTCGGAGATTTTAGTGAAAAAGTACAAAGGAGAGGTGCCTCGCACCTTTGAGGATTTAGAATCTCTGCCTGGTGTGGGCCATAAAACAGCTTCGGTCATTATGTCACAAGCCTTTAAGGTGCCTGCCATGCCTGTGGACACCCATATTCATCGCCTCGCCCATCGGTGGGGACTGAGCAATGGAAGAAGTGTGGTTCAGACGGAACGGGATTTAAAAAAAATCTTCCCGGAGGAACGATGGAACAAATTACACTTGCAGATGATTTTTTTTGGCCGAGAATACTGTCCGGCCGTTCGACATGACCCTAAAACATGTCGGATGTGTTCTAAATTTTGGAAAAAATTATTGAACAAATAAATTGTTCTTGATCAAATAATTTATTCATCTGAAACTGCGGCCATAAATAATTTTGTGCCATCAAATGCCCCAGTCAAAACAGGAACCGTCATCCCTTTTTTGGGCTCAGGGTAAGCTTTTTTGACTTCGAGAAGGGAAGACATTTTGAGAGTTTTGTGAAGGGTGATATTTTCGACTCCCGCCTGTTTTTGAGCGACAAAACGATAATTATCGATCGGCCTGAGATTGAGTTCAAAGGGCAAACGGTACTTGATCATGACTTCCCTTTCTTCACCAGGAACGATAGGTCCATAAGTGAAGCCAAACACGGTATAGCCTAAATCTTCGGAAACTTGAATGTTTTTTTGATTGAGCCCCTTCACCTCTTCAATCTCACTTCCCAAGGGCACATAAACTCTCATGTAGTCGAGATTCTTACCTCGCCCCAAAATATCCAACAAATCCCCTTCAATTAATTTTCCAGCCCCATACTCTTGAATCAAAGCCTCAAGAGCGGCTAAATCATCCCCATCAAAAGTGTGTTTTTTCTCAATACGCAACTCATTTTCTAAGCCTCCCGCCACGTCCACAAGCGTCGTGTGATCGATTGTCGTCTCAATGAACTCATCGGTTTTATTCCCTCCAATTGAAGTGCTCACCACATTTAAATAATCCACTTTTTCTTGAGGAATCATCACCTGCCCGGTCAAACCATAATTTTTAAAAAGAGCCTGTACCTCAGTGTCTCGTGAATAAAGTTGAACATGGCCTTCGCTGACCATTTTTTGAGCCAGAACCAAAACTTGAGCGACATCTTGAAAGCTCGCCACCTTATCTTTAAAGCGAGGAATCAAATCAAAAAGGAGCTGCTTTGGAGTGTTTGATTCACTGAGCTTGGCCTCGGTGTAAAAAGAAATAACTCGGCTAAAATTATCGGCATTGATCGCAATGGGAAAGCCTTCAAG
>CAZNDI010000081.1:0-4442 GCA_964571805.1 uncultured Candidatus Peribacteria bacterium | reverse complement strand
ATGGGGATAAGTTGATAGGGGCCTAGGGCAAAATTTTGACATTTGCTTAAAAATTAGGTATAATTACAAGATTTATTAAGTCTTGTAATGATGTATTACACTTTTAAACATAGGCTTATTTTTAGGGCTGAGGCTCAATCTGGTTTGTCTGATGAAAGACTTAGAGGTTTAGGTTCGCCAAAACCGACAGTGATTGTTGCGATGGATAAGCTCCCTCCCGGAGCACGTGTTGAGCATATTCCTGCTATCAAGAAATCTAGAGATCTTGTCACAAGCACTCTAAATGGAGCTGATCCGAATGAACAAGTGTGGGGTAAAGATAATCTTTATAAATTTGCTAAAATTTCAGTTAATGAGTTGCTCGTAAAGGTTCTAGGATATAAATATGGGAAAGTATATATTATAGATGCGCGAACGGGTGAAAAATTCTTTGTAGAACCTGAAAAGCTCGAGCTTTTAGAGTGAAACGTGCTTGATTTTGGAATGGGGGGGTCTGTGTTTAAAATTTTCACTTGATATTTTTACTCAAAAATGATTATTAAAGAGTAATGCAAGGTTTATTTTTTAATGAAATAAATTTATGCCATCATTTGGTTCAGAAAATCACGGCCAAGGCCATTGTTTAATTGGTTCAGGAGATATTTTGCCAGAAGATCATTCTTTTAGTCCGACTCCTAGTCCGATTCTTACTTCCATTCGTAAAGAATTAAGAGATGCCTTCGAAAGGCGAATGCGTATTCCTGTAACATATGAATCTGAAACTGTAATTGTTAGAGGGATAGATAATGTTAAACGTCAACCTAAAGTGTCTGCTCCTCTTCAAATTTCTCCACCTGCCCCACAAGCTAGCCCTTTAAGAATTATTCCGCATACTCCACCTGCAGAATTTTCAAAGTCTGTAAATAGAACGGCATAAATCTTCAGATAGTCAGAAAATTTTACGAGATTGAGTTCGAATAGTTTTTATGTCTTTTTGTCTTTTCTTCCCAAAAGTGCTTGAATGGAAGTACTTAATTTTTTGATATGTATAAAATTGCTTTTCTTTCCTCTGCAGGGGGGACCAACTTCCAATCCTTTTTGGACGCCAAAAATAGAGGGGAGCTTGAGGACGTTGAAATCTGTTGCCTTATTACGGATAAAGCCATGTGTGGGGCTGCCCTTAAGGCGCGGGAAGCTGGTATTAAGGTCTATTTTTATGACACCACTATTCTCAGCAAAGAGGCCTTTCAGCAGTCTATTTTGGACACGCTCGATTATTTTGCGGTGGATTTGGTGGTTTTGGGGGGGTTTATGAGGATCCTTTCAGCCCCGATCGTCGAAAAATATAAGGGGAGGATTTTGAATGTACATCCGAGTCTCTTGCCTAAGCATGGGGGAATTTATGGAGACGCGGTTCATCAATCCGTTCTTGATTCAGGGGATGTCGAAACAGGTACGACCATTCATGTGGTTGATGAAGGGGTGGACACGGGAAAAATTATTCTTCAAAAGTCAGTGCCTGTTTCGCCAGGCGATACGGTGGAAAGTTTGAAGATTAAAGTTCAGGAATTGGAAAGGGAATGGTATCCCAAGGTGGTGGAGGGGTTTTTGAAAGGGGAAAACAAATAAATAAATCAAAATGAAGGCGAGGTTCCGGAACCTCGCCTTCATTTTGATTTATTTATCCAAATTCAATCCCCACCATTTCCACCCCTCCGGCATTTTGTGTTTGATGGGGTTGTATTCGATGTATTTTATGTGCCCTTCAAAATCCCGTTCGTCCCGAATCACGTGGTCGTGAAAAGAACGTTGCCATTTGAATTTGGAAAAGGGGATTAGGTGAGGTTTGGGGTATTTTTGGTGGAATTGGGTTTTAAGATCAAAGAATTTCTTTCTTCCGTTCCCGTAAATCTCTTTAAGGCGAGATATTTGAAGGCGAGGTTCCGGAACCTCGCCTTCAAATATCTCGGGCATCATGATTCGGTTGATGTCACAGGATGAATTACCTTTTATAGACTTCATAATCTCCGAAATATTCCATTTCCCCTTTGGTGTTATGAGTAAATGAAAATGATCATATCCCAAAAACCATCCATGCAATTCAAACCCCTTCAATTCCTGACATAATTTCAAATTTTCCAAAAAAACTTCGCAAAAAACCTCCTCTTCAAAATATCGAATCCGACTCTGTGTCACTCCGGTCACAAAATATGCATGATCATCTAAATAAAATCGTTTTTGGGAATTGCGGTGCAAGGTCATTTTAAAATCTTAAATTCGGCAGGGGGGGCAAAAAATTCTTTGGGGTGGCTTGGTTTGTTTATAACAAAATTTTCTTTGAATTTCAAGATATTCCAAAATCCTGAAGGCGAGGTTCCGGAACCTCGCCTTCAGGATGATATAAGGTATAATGAGTTGGAATAATTATATGCATGAAAAATTGGAATAAATTCTCTCACCGGAATCTCTGGCAACATCCTTTGTGGGGAAAGTTTCAAAATGCCATTGGGCGAAAAACCTGGCACTTAGAAATTCCAGGCGCCATGGCCCTGGTGGTGCGCCACCCTCTACCCTTTGGCCTATGTTGGCTCGAAGTTCCTCGAGGCCCCTTGTTTGAAGATGAAAAAAGTTTAGAAAAATTTTTAACGGAAGTGCAAAAATTAGCCAAAAAAGAAAAAGCCATTTTCGTCCGTCTTTCACCTTATGAAAAGCTCCCAGCTCCCAGCTCCCAGCTCCCAGCTGCCCTAGGTGATCATCATCCTGAAACTTCACTTCTCCTGGATCTCACACCAACGGAAGAGGAAATTTTGGCTCAAATGAAGCCTAAGGGAAGGTACAATATCAAGGTGGCAGAAAAACATCACCTCGTCGTTGAGCCGAGTCTTCAGGTGGAAGATTTTTATAATATCCTCACTCAAACGGGCAATCGAGATGGGTTCGGCATTCATTCTCAGGCTTATTATCAAAAGATGCTGGATGCCCTCGGTGAAAAGGCCCAGCTTTTAGTGGCAAAACATGAAGGAAAAGTGATTGCGGGAGGGATTTTTGTTTATTTGGATGAGGTTGGGATTTATTATTATGGGGCTTCTGATCATGATTTTCGTAAACAAATGGCGCCTTATCTGATTCAGTGGGAGGCGATCAAAGAAGCCAAAAAAAGAGGGTGCAAGACTTATGACTTTTTAGGGATTGCTCCTGAAGGGGCTCAAAATCATGCTTGGGCAGGTGTGACGGATTTTAAAAAGAAATTTGGGGGCAAGGTTGTTGATTATCCTCAGGCCAAAGACTTGGTGATCCGGCCGTTTTGGTATTGGGTTTATAAAATGAGGAAAAAAGTAAAATGAAAGCGAGATCTCGATAATGTTCTTTCATATTACTTTTTTAGACATCAAAATACATTTTTGGTTGAAAAAAGACATCAAATGCTCTATAATGACATTAAAAGCCTATAATATACTCCCTATGTCTACTATCCGTTTGACAAAAACCGTTGAAATGGAACAAATTTTAAATGAAATAAAACAGTCTTTTCCTCTTTTAGACGATGGGGAGATTATTAGAATGGTTCTCTCAAGATATTATGCGGAACATTATCTTCCTATGAGGCAAGCTACGCCAGAGGAAGAAGAGGCTATTTCGGAAGCTATGGATGATTTTAAAAAAGGCAGATTCATTACCTGGCCTGCTGATAAACCCTTTAACATAGATGAATTACTGGAGAAAGCAAAAGACTTTTGATTTGGATTTTTCGGCTAGTTTTTTACGAAGACTTAACAAGTTATGTAAAAATAATCTGATCCTAAAAAGCCAAATTAATGAAACATTAAGTAGCTTGGAATACAGTCCCTTTGCGAAACCATTAAAAACTCATAAAGTCATGAGTTCTTTTGGTAAGGTTTATTCTACCAAGGTCAATGATGATTTAAGAATTTTGTGGAAATTTGATCAGGGTCGGGCGAAAGTTTTGTATATTTTAGACCTTGGCGGTCATTCTGGCTCTCACAAAGTTTACAAATAGGTTTTTCACTAGGGGTTCAACCGATTGATCATCCGTGGGAAGGGGATGGTTTCACGGATGTGGTGTGTTCCCGTAAGCCAGCAGACAATTCTTTCCAAGCCGTATCCAAAGCCACTGTGGGGGACGGAGCCGTATTTTCTTAAATCCAAATACCAGTCAAATACCGCAGGGTCGAGGTGATGTTCTTTGATTCGTTCTAACAAAACATCATAATCATCTTCACGTTGGCTGCCTCCAATGATTTCTCCATATCCTTCTGGAGCCAAAAGATCGGCACAGAGGGCTCGGGTGGGGTCCAGGGGGTCTCGTTTCATGTAAAAGGCTTTTACTTCGGCGGGGTACTTTTCCACAAAAATGGGGCGATCGAATTGTTTGGTGTACATGGTTTCATCATCGGCCCCCAGGTCATCTTTTTCTTGAATGTCTGAGCCCATGGCTTGTAACT
>CAZNDI010000080.1:0-4593 GCA_964571805.1 uncultured Candidatus Peribacteria bacterium | reverse complement strand
CGAATAAGATTTCAAATAATTGGCTGACAAGGATTTCCATTCTAAATCTGTGTCACAATAGTAAAGCTTCGAAGTGTAATGAGTGGAGGTATAGAAAGTGTGATTGAGAGGTTCGAGTAGGTTTGAATCGTTATAGTATTTTTCATCAAACATCATTTCGGCGGCGTCTAATTTTTCCTGCGCTAGGGTATCTTTCTCATCAATTGACGCGAGCAATTCATCCTCCTGGGTGGATAAACTTTGAGGAATATTATTAGGATCTTTGCTCATTTCCATCCAAACGGTGATGAGGTCTTTCTCTTCATTTTCCAAAGTGTTTAGCATTGAATCGACATTGTCCACAAAGGCATCTCTCAGGGCCACATCTCCTTTGTAACCTAGGGTGGTCAACATTTCTTCTTTGAGGGCTTTGATTTGAGTCACGGTATCCAAGCGCTTTAAATTTAAGGCGTTAAAATCACCGCCAAGATCAGTGAGGTCAGTCTGGTCTATATAGCCTTCACGAAGGTCAGCAGCTTCAGATTGAAAGGCAATCAGACTATTCTTATAAGCAAGGGCTTCAGTGTCTTGTGCCACTTCTAATTTGAAGCCATATTTATCGGCGAAGGCCTCTTGAATCAAGCTGAGAGCATCATATGCTTTCGTGCTTTTATCATTGATGGAGTCATACAAAGCATTTTCTTCGTCAATTAAGTTTGCAGGAATATTGTCTGGATTTGGAGCCATTTTTACCCAGAGTTCAATCAATTTCTTTTCTTCATTGTTCAGAACATCAATTAGGTCTTGTAGATCTTTCACAAAACCATCCCTCAAAGTGACATCACCTTGAAACCCTGACATGATTGCAATAAGAGTTTGGATTTTTTTTATGGCTTCAGTGGTTCTAATACGTTCTTTTTCAAGCATCACAAAGTCTCCATCTAAATTGCCATTGTCGGTCAGGGCCACGTAAGCATCATACCCATTTAAGGCTTCATTTTCAGCGTCCACTAATTTGTCATTGTGATCGGTGGCCATGGTTTTGATTTCCTCATTTGTGAACTCTTTGGCCATGATTCCTTTTTCCAAATTATCGTAAGTGGTGGAGCTTTTATCCGTTATTTTTGCCATAATTCGGTAGACCATTTCGGTCATGAGGCCTCGCGTAACCTTGTCATCAAAGCCTTTTAGGCTCACAGGTAAAGCATTGAGTTCATCAAGTTTATCGATGTAAGGCTTGTACCAAATGGCATTTGGTTCTGTTTGATAATCAAAAGCGTTCGCAATGATTTTAGTGGCTTCCACTAAGTTGATTGTCTTGGCGGCTTGAAAGGTTTTGTCTGGGTAGCCGTCGATCACATCATTTTTTTCCGCCACGCAAACGTAAGGTGTGAACCAAGCATCAGTGGGAACATCCTTAAAAACAGAAGTGTTGCAGGCTTTAATTTCTTCATCTGTAAAAACAGCTTCTACAATGATTTTGGCAAATTCACCGCGATTGATTTCATTATTTTCTTTAAAAGTTTGATCAGGATAGCCTGTGACAATGCCTTTTTCTTGCACAAAATTGATGGCATCGTAATAAGGGCTTGTCGAAGGTACATCTTGAAAGGAGGCTGAAGTATTTCCTGTTCCAATGAGTGTGATGCTCATGGCAGCCAAAAGTAAGGCACTTTTTTTCATGTGTTTTGGTTGATTAATTATTGATCCAGAGTCTAGATTCAATTTCATTTCTTGGCAAATTAAAAAAGGTAATTAATCCATTTTCAATCTCGAATAACAAATAGTATAATGGTGTCGATTTTAAAATAAATACCTAGCGTGATTCCTTTTCTTCAAATTTTAGCTGTCCTTCTTGTCTTTGTAGCTGGTTTTTATCTTTTACTATGGCGCATTCGGGCTAAGGCAGACTTCAATCGCAGTCTGAACATGGTTTTTTTGAGAGTTTCAGTGCCCCTCAAAGATTCCAAAGAAGACAAAGAGCGGGATTCAGAGCAGGTCGGTTCGGGAGGAGGTCAAAAGGAATACAATGATGTGATGTCTCACTTTTTTGAGGCCCTCCATTCCATCCACAATGGCGAAAAGATCAATTATTTTAAAGGTGAAGATTTTTTTTCCTGTGAATATGTCCTCCTCGAGGGCCAACTGCAATTCTTTTTGGTGATGCCGTCTCACTTGAGGGCTATTTTTGACAAGCAGATCACAGCATTTTACCCCGATGTTTTTGTGGAGCAGGTTGAGGATTACAACATTTTTCGCCAAGGCTACAAGACTACGGGTTATTACGTCCATTTTTCTAAACCTGCGATGTTTCCCATTCGTACCTATCAGTTTTTAGGTTCCGATCCCCTCAATAATATTGCCAATACGCTTTCTAAAATTGAAAATGATGAAGGAGCAGCCATTCAAATCATGCTTCGTCCTTTGGCCAATGGGTGGCAAGAAAAAGGGAGAGCCGCAGCGGGGGAGCTTTTTTCTGGGAAGAAGGCAGAAAAGTCTTTGTGGAGTTATCTCAATGTTTTTGCTTGGATTGGCAATGTTCTGCGTTTGCTGATTAAAGGCGCCGAAAATGAAAAGTTTGGTCAGGAGGCTGATCAAGCGGGGCGCACCACCCCCTTTATGGATGAACAAGTGAAGATGATGGAAGGGAAAAACGTAAAAGTGGGGTTTGAGACCGTGATCCGAGTCGTCACCTCGGCCAGCACCCAATATCGAGCTCAGCAGATTGCCAGCGAAATTGGCAGTGCTTTTGCTCAATACGGTGATCCAAACAATAATAGTTTTAGAAAACTAAAGCATTTCAATTTAGATGAATTGATCAAGGGGTTTATCCTTCGAAGCATGCGAAAAGGGTGGTTCCATGAGTTTTTCAATCCTGCCAAAGAGATGATTTTTAGTTCCGAAGAAGCCACATCTGTCTTTCATTTTCCCAACATCAAATTCAATCGCAGTCCGGTCATTAAATGGCAAGAATTTAAAATTGCGGGCGCACCTAAAAATCTGCCCACCGAAGGGGTCTATTTGGGCAACAATAACTATCGTGGAGAGACCCGAAAGGTGCATATCAAGCCTGATGACCGCCGCCGCCACCTTTATATCATCGGAAAATCGGGAACGGGGAAGTCTACCATTCTTAAATCCATGCTCAAGCAAGATTCTCGAGCGGGGAGGGGATTGTGCCTCATTGATCCCCATGGAGATTTAGTTGAGGGCCTTCTGCCTCATATTCCTCGCAGTCGCGCCGATGATGTTATTATTTTTGATCCGGGTGATTTGTCTCGCCCCATGGGGATGAATATTCTAGAGGCATACACGGCGGATGACAAAGAATCTATGTCTCAAGAGGCTTTGGCCATTTTTATCAAGCTTTTTGGAGAAGAAATCATGGGTCCCCGACTCCAGCATTATTTTCGCAATGGCTGTCTCACTTTGATGGATGATGACGATGAAGGAGCGGTTCTGATTGACCTCCCTCGTTTGTTTACCGACGATGCATGGCAACGGTATAAATCCAATAAGGTTAAGAACCCCGTGGTACGCGCGTTCTGGGAAAAGGAAATGGCCAGCAGTGGGGCGCGAGAAAAGCAAGAAATGATTCCGTATTTCAGCTCTAAGTTTGGGCCTTTCATCACCAATGCTCAGATCCGCAATATCATTGGTCAGACCAAGTCGGGGTTTGATTTTCGTAAAGTTATGGATGAAGGCCGAATTTTGTTGTGCAATCTTTCCAAAGGAAAATTGGGAGATCTCAATGCTCAACTCTTGGGGATGATCTTAGTTTCAAAACTTCAAATGTGCGCGATGGGTCGGGCAGACACCCCCGAAGAGGAGCGCCTAGATTTTTATTTGTACGTCGATGAGTTTCAGAATTTCGTCACCGAATCATTTGCTTCCATTCTCTCGGAAGCTCGTAAATATCGCCTCAATTTGATTGTGGCCCACCAATATATTTCTCAAATCACGAAGTTGGGAGGAGGAGGCAAGGGGAAGCAGGAAGATACGACTATTCGAGATGCCGTTTTTGGAAATGTGGGGTCCATGATGTGTTTTAAAATTGGCGCTGCCGATGCCGAATACATGGCTAAAGAATTTTCCCCTGTTTTTGGCGAGCAAGATTTGGTGAACATTGCCAACTATCAAGCCTACATCAAGCTAAACATTGATAATGCAACCAGCCGGGCGTTCTCTATGGCCACCGCGTATGACCCTGATAAAGGCGACGTTCAAGCGGGTGAGGCCTTCCGTCAGCTCTCACGCCTCAAATTTGCCCGCGAAAAAGATTTTGTCGAACGGGAAGTCTTCCGTCGCGTGGGAACGGACCTTAAAAAAGCCGCAGGTGTTCCACCCACCTCACCGGTTCCGCCTTCCCCCCCAACTCCTCCCCTCCAAGGAATTCCTCCCGCTGCCCCTCATCCAACCCCAACCGCACCAATTTCATCTCCTTCGCCTGTTCCACCTCAAAATTCACCTTCGCCTATAACCTCTGCTCCACCGCCAGGAGCCTAAAGTCTCATTTTTCATCGCAGACCTCCCCAACCCCTCCCAAGGAGGGGCTTTTATATTATTACTTGTCATTCCATGACGGAGTTTACGAAGATCATGGAATCGTCTGTA
>CAZNDI010000079.1:0-4626 GCA_964571805.1 uncultured Candidatus Peribacteria bacterium | reverse complement strand
ACCCCGCTCAGCTTAAGCATCGAAACTTTAGGAGGTGTCGCCACGCGAGTGATCGGAGCGAAGAAATTTATGGGGAAAAGGAGATGTTTGCGGAAGCTGCAGTCAATGGCGACCTAGCCATTGACGGAAGCTGTAGCAAAACATCGACGCGGGCCCGGATGGCGGAATTGGTAGACGCGCACGACTCAAAATCGTGTTCCTTCGGGAGTGAGAGTTCGATTCTCTCTCTGGGCACCAGTCTAAAATGTTGAAGAAGAAATTTAAATAATAAATTTTAAAGTTGTGCCTTCGCTTTAAAATTCAACATTTAGTGTTCAACATTTAAAATTTATGCGAAAAGGCATCATCACCATCGGCCTAATTTTCAGCACCATTTTAGCCTCGCCTTTTTTAGCCATAGGAGGGATACGCCTCTACGCCCTCACACAAATTTACAAAACCACCGAAGAAATTCCACCAAAAGAAACCGCCCTTGTTTTAGGGGCAGCCGCCTATCCCAGTCGTCTCTCAGACATGCTCGAAGATCGGGTGGATACCGCCATTGAGCTTTATGAAAAAGGAAAAGTAAACACCCTTGTCATGAGCGGAGGCCCCGACGAAGCCCCAGCCATGAAAGAATATGCCGTAGAAAAAGGCGTCCCAGGTCAAGACATTCAAGAAGACCCCAAAGGCCTCAACACCTTAGCCTCCATCCAAAATTTGGAAGATAAAAACGCCTCGATTGTGATCGTCTCACAAAAATACCACCTCCCCCGGGCGCTTTTTATTGCCGGGGCAAAGGGAATTGAGGCGGTGGGGATGATAGCAGATAAACAGGAATACTTGGAGATGGAAAAATATAAAGATAGGGAATTTTTAGCGACGGGAAAGGCTATTTTAGATGTACTATTAGAAAATTAATAGACAAAATGAGGTCTTACCCTTAGAATAGTCTCAACATTTTAAGAATCATTCTATGGAAGTCGAAATTGATGATGAGCATAGAGTTTATATACTGCAAAGGTATCAAGAAGCTAAGGAATTAGTATGTTTTAAATTTGTCTTAGTGGAAACAGAACGAGGACGGCTACTTAGACTTTTTGAGGATCATATTGAGCATTCTAAGCGTTTAGCGCGAAACGAAGAGGATAATTTTGTTGGAGCCGGTGAAGTATTTTTTGGAAGGCTAAAATGGGGTTCGGCTTCTATTAAATATAATATTCATCGAGATCGGCCAGCTATTAAAGAAGAAGCCGATAGAATATTAATGGAAATAAAAGAGAAATTAGGAGAGTTATTAGGAGGACCAATAAATATTACTTTCTAGACAAGCTCCCAATCCTTAGGTGAAATGCCGGCCTGACGTAAAATTTCAGAAACCAAACCTGCTCCAATATCTCCTGGGTGATTATTTGGAATACGAACCTTTAAATCATCTTTCTTCATAAAAAAATGCCTTCCTTCAATATATGATCCTTCGAAACCAAGTTTCTTAAAATTTTGAATGAGTTTTCGGCGAGAAATAGATTTAGGCATGATTCAAAATAGGCATACGCTTAAAACCAGAAGAGGGCCTAGAAAGACCGGGGATTTTATCTCCATCCAATAATTTTAAAACAATCCACTCCTCCAAAGCCTCACGCAAATCCTCCCGACATTCCTCTAAAGACTTGCCAGAGCCCCAGAGCCCTTTGAGACGAGGAATTTTACCAAAATAAGTCTTATCCTCTAAAATCTTGTATTTTGCTTGTGATAATTGATGATAAATATATTCGGAAATCATAAATTGAATTTTATACCCTTAAATTATAACAATTTTAAAAATTAACTACAATTTTCTACCTCTAATTTCCTCTAAAATAGATTCCATAAACTCTTCTTTCCTCTTCGCCACTTGCTCTTTCGATTTGTAATCCCTCACCGTCACTGTACCTTCTTTCACCTCCTGATCCCCCATCACCAGCATGTAAGGGATTTTTTGCTTTTCAGCATTACGAATACGCTTGCCCAACGTTTCCTCGGAAGACATGAATTCAACCCGAACTCCTTTGAGAAAAAGTTCTTTTTGTAATTCTTGAGCATAAGCTTCATGCAACGCCGCCACAGGGAGTAAAGCCACTTGAACCGGAGCGAGCCAGGCAGGAAAGGCACCTCCAAAGTGTTCGATCAAGAAGCCAATAAATCGTTCGTGTGTGCCCAAAGGCGCCCGGTGAATCACAAGAGGATAGGCATCTTTTCCATGCTCATCGGTATAAGTCACATCCATACGTTTAGGAACAGCAAAGTCTACCTGGTTGGTCGCCAAAGTGAATTCTCGGCCAATCGCACTATAAACCTCAATGTCTATTTTTGGACCATAAAAAGCCGCCTCATCTTGAACTTCAATAAAATTAACTCCTGAATTTTGCATCGCCTTGCGGACCATATCCTCTGTCTTTATCCATAACTCAGGTTCATTCACGTATTTATCCCCCAATTTTTTGGGATCGTGCAGCGACAATCGCATCACATATTTTTTGATGCCAAAGAGCTCAAAATACTTCAGATACATGTCCGTCACAGCAATGAATTCAGCTTCAAACTGAGCCTCCGTGCAATACAAGTGCGCGTCGTTCATCTGCAAACTTCGTACCCGCATGAGGCCAAATAGGGCTCCAGAGCCTTCATAACGATAGCAAGTCCCATACTCCGCCAAACGAAGAGGCAAGTCTCGATAACTTTTGGGGAAAGCCTTAAAAATCATGTGATGATGAGGGCAGTTCATGGGCTTCACATAATAGGAATCCTCCCCATCCAACTCCATGGCCGGATACATGACCTCTTTATAATGCTCCAGATGACCTGAAAGCTCGTAAAGCTTCCCCTTGGTCAAATGGGGCGTTCGCACGCGCTGATAACCTGCCAAATACTCCGTCTCTTTCGCCAACTTTTCCAATTCCTCCACCATCACGGTCCCCTTGGGAAGCCATAAAGGGAGTCCTGGACCCACATTTTCATTGAAGGCAAACAATTCTAAAGCCGCCCCCAGTTTTCGATGATCTCGCTTTTCCGCCTCAATTCGCATGGCAAGATAGTCATCCAACTCCTGTTTAGACTCGAAAGCCAGCCCGTAAATCCGTTGCAGCATCGGCCTTTTTTCATCCCCCTTCCAATACGCTCCGGCGATTTTGTCCAATTTAAAGGAGCCATCTTTGATTTGATTGGTGGATTCGATGTGACCCCCTCGACACAAATCGACAAAAGGCCCATTCCGGTGAAAACCAAGTTCAGTCGAACCATCGGCCTTAAACCCTTCGGCGAGTTCAACTTTATAAGGTTGCTTGATCTCTTTCAAAAATTCAATCGCCTTATCCACCGGTTCCATTTCACTGGTAAAGAGCTGGTTCTGTTTGACAATGTGCTTCATCTTCTTTTCCAAAATCGCCAAATCTTCGGGAATCAACGTTCGAGGCAATTCAAAATCATAATAAAACCCATGGTCAATGGCCGGCCCGATGCCTAACTTGGCTTCAGGAAACATGTCTTGAACGGCTTGCGCCAAAATATGAGCCAAACTGTGTCTTTTTTCTTCGGGAGAAGGCATTTTAGGGTCCATGATGTGAGAAATAGGCTAATGGATAAGCAAAAGAGATTATATCAATAATCATTTAAAACATAAAATTTAAAATTTTGCCCGTCTCTGTTAGAATGAAAAAGTATAGGAACTACTACTTATCGCAAGCAAGAATGCTCATCACCATCATCACCTACATCATTCTTCTGATTGGATTTCTTGTTTTCAGTGCGCTGATTTTTAGATACACCTCCAAATTCAGCTATCTCAGCCCTCGTTTCAAATATGCCGTTGGGGTCTTTGCCCTTCTCTCCGCTGGGATCATTGTCCTTTCCCTCTATTTTTTGATGCAAGCAGGCAGTGTCAGCTCGTCAAACTCCAGCGGGAATACAACAAGTAACAGTGAATTGAACTTTTAGTGGTTTTAAAATTTAAGCTTAACATTGAACTACCTCCTCCCCGCCATCTCCGCCTTTGCTCTGACTGTAGCCTTGTGTTTACTCGTCTTACGATTTTTCCCAAAATGGGGACTGTTGGATAATCCTGAAAAATACGGCCTCAACAGAAAACCCATCCCTTATCCCGGAGGCATTTTGCTTTTCTTTGCCTTCTTTATTCTCAGCTTTATTTTTTTTGAACCCACCTCTAAAATGGTGGGCTTGCTCTTTGGGAGTGGCTTACTGGTACTCATCAGCTTCATTGATGACCGGACCCCCCTCCCCCCCTGGCTTCGTTTAGGCGTTCAAGTCGCTGTGGCAGGCGTGATGATTGTGGCCGGCATTGGAGTGGAAGCCATCACCAATCCTTTTGGAGGCTTTATTGTTTTGGATCAGTACAAGTTTCTTTTTGAATTTGGCTCAAGAACCGTCGAAATCATGGCCTTTTCAGGGCTATTTACCTTGATTTGGATCATCCTTGTGGTCAACACCATGAATTGGATGGACGGCATCCCGGGATTGACCAGCGGATTGACCTTTATTGGAGGGCTAACGATGTTCTTTTTGAGCATTTCCGAAAAAGTCCATCAACCCGAAGTGGCCACCCTTGCCATCATTGTAGCCATGATCGCCCTCGCCTTTTGGCTGTTTGACTTC
>CAZNDI010000078.1:0-4663 GCA_964571805.1 uncultured Candidatus Peribacteria bacterium | reverse complement strand
GTATTATTTTACTTGTCGGAACCCTCATCGGAATACTGCGCATGAACAAAGATAAAAACATCGCCTATGGCTCGGTGCTCGTCTGGGCCTACCTTGGCATCCTCCTCAAACACTTGTCCCCGGACGGTTTTGGCGCACAATATCCAATCGTTATTGCGACCGCTATTCCATGCTTGGCCTTATTTATATTTTCTATTGGTAGAATTATTTATAAGAAATAAGTTACAGCATGTTCGTAGAGGATTTTTACAATTTGATAAAATTTGCCCTACCCGAAGGATCGAATCCTCATTATTGATATGAAAAGCTTCCTCAGCAAGAAATATTTAAAAATAGTGCTCTCGTTAGTTCTTTTTGTCACGCTCTCCTTTTTCATTCTATTGAAAGAGCAGGGGTGGTTTGAAACTTCTGAACAAGCTAAAATAATTGAATTGAAACAAATGTCTCCAAAAGAGATGCTCTCGCAGATGAGTTTGGAAGAAAAGGTTGGTCAAATGATGATGGTTGGATTCTGGGGTGATAAGCCCGATTACTATATTAATAAGATGATTGAGGAGCGGAATGTGGGAGGTGTTATTTTGCTGAAATATAATATAAAGACTAAAGAACAATTAAAATCACTTATCAATGATTTGCAGTTGAGGTCGAACGACACAAATCCTGGCATTCCCCTGTTTGTTGCGGTCGATCAGGAAGGTGGCCAAGTTTCTCGTGTTAAGGTGGAGGGGGTTTCAGAATTTACGGCGCAAGCTGAAATTGAAACCAAAGAAGAAGCTTTTAGTGTCGCCTTAGATCGCGGGAAGGAGCTGAGAGCCCTAGGTATCAATACTAATTTTTCTCCCGTTTTGGATTATTTGACTGATATCAACTCTTTTTTGTATTCGAGAACATTTCAAAAAAGTTTGAATGAAACATCCAAATGGGGTCAGGCAATGATTGAAGGCTATCAGAAAAATATTATCGCTGTGCCCAAGCACTTCTTGGGTCATCCTGAGGGCATCATTGATCCGCACGCTTCCGAAGTCTATTCAAATTTCACATCAGAACAAGTCAAAGAAAGGATTGAGCTTTTTAAAGGTCTAAATGCTAATGCTCCACCTGCCATGATCATGACTTCGCATGTCACTTATGATCAATTGCCTTCAAAAGTGCCTTGTAGCCTTTCAAAAGCCTGCATTAAGGGGTGGCTGCAGCAAGATGCAGGCCTTTCCTCTAGTGTGATTATTACTGATGACATGGAAATGGGGGCCATTCAAGGCCATTATACAAATGCCGAGGCTGCTGTGATGGCTATACAGGCTGGCAATGATATTCTGCTGTACAGCAGTTCTCCCAAAAAACAAGCCGAGGCCTACAATGCTATTATCAAGGCTGTTGAAGAGGGCGAATTAGAGATTCAGAAAATTGATGAAAGTGTTCTAAAAATTTTAGAGCTAAAAAAGAAGTACTTATTTAATTGAATCAATTAATCAGCAGAGTTTTTCCATTCAGTATTTTACGTTTATCAACTATGATCTAAGATGTGGAGAAGTGGCCGAGTGGTTGAAGGCGCCGCTCTCGAAAAGCGGTATCCGAGCAATCGGATCGAGGGTTCGAATCCCTTCTTCTCCTCCATCGCAAAAATAGGCTCCTGCTTACGAATTAGCCTCTGGTCGAGGCTTCTTCTTCAGCATACGCCGATTTTTGCTCTTTCCCCAAGAATTTCTACGCTCGCTGGTCGCTCGCTCCGACAATTTTTGGGGACCCCTTTAGTCGCAGAAGTCCTTCGTAGCTTCAGCGAAGTAGGGCGACAATTTTTGGGGACCCCCTTCATTCTTAGATTCCAATACTTCTTAATACCTCACCTTACGCACCCATGCGATTTACTCTGTTAATTCCCTTCAATCACAAGCGGTAAGTGGTAAGCGATAAGCGAAAAGCTTGCTGCAAACGTTCTGTGATGGACTTACCGCTTCCCGCTTATCGCTTATCGCCCTTAAGGCGTTGCAAGTAAGAGGACTCATCCTAAAGAGCGCGTAAGGTGAGTTATTACTTCTTATCCTGATTACGAATGAGTTTTATTTCTGGAACTCATTTTCTTCAGTATTGGGTATTCTATTTCTAGTTTTCATCGACTTTTCTCCATTGTCAGCTACACTAATAACTATTAGGAAGAAGATTTATTTTTCCTGAAAATTACCTTTGTTTGCAATATAAAAATTTGACCACTTCATGAGTCACAATAAAATAATTTTAATCACCACCATCAGTTATATCGTTTTGTACGTCCTCATCTACATTACTGTTAACAACCTTAAACTTACCCCTAGTGATGCGGCAGGAATGGGCTTGGAAGGCGGCCTGAGGTCGTTAATGATATTAGGAATATTCTTTATAATTGCCTTTATACTGACTGTAGTTCATTTATTCCTTCTTAAAGGCACAACCACAGAAATAAAATTCCTTGCCTTTCTTCCTATTTTAGCCTCAGTAGGCCATATTTTGTACTTTTTTAAGTTTGGCTGAAATACTTACTTGGTCATAACTCTTTCCCTAATAATATTTTATTATGGTGGCTCAACCTAAAAAATACAACTGGCTTCCAGATTTTGTTTATGGTTCAATCGATGGAGTGGTGACGACCTTCGCTGTGGTCAGTGGAGTTCAGGGTGCCAGTCTTTCCGTTGAAATCGTTTTGATTCTTGGATTTGCCAACCTTTTTGGGGATGGCTTTTCCATGGCAGTGGGAAAGTATTTAAGTGATAAAGCCCAGGTCGATCAGCTTGAAAATGATAAAAAAGATACTTCTGGGGTCAATCCTATGAAAGGAGGACTTTATACCTTTATTTCCTTCAACGTGGTAGGCTTGGTGCCCTTGCTGGGCTATATTTTAGGGCCCTTGTTTGAATTCAGTGAGAAAACTACCTTTATTTTTACCAGCATCATCACCTTGCTCTCTCTATTTTTTATTGGCGTCACTAAAGCTCAGTTTGTAAAAAAATCAAAACTTTATGCGGGTTTTCAAACCATGATGATTGGAGGATTGGCGGCCTTCATTGCCTTTTATGTGGGATACTTTGTAGAAAAACTGGTAAACTAGCCAAGCATGATTAATCCCCATTGAAATGGCAGACGATCGAATCGCTCAGGTTGAAATTATTATTTTTAAAATGATTCAGGGCACGCCCCTCTTCCTTCTCTTAAAAAGGACTCCGGACCGTGGAGGGTTCTGGCAACCGGTGACCGGAGGTGTGAACGCAGGAGAAGATTTTCTTTTAGCAGCCAAACGCGAGGTAACTGAAGAAACAGGGCTCAGCGATTTTTTAGAGTTTCTGTCAGCTATTCATACCTTTGAATTTGAATCTATTGGTTATGGCCACAGAAAGGAATACGTTTACGGAGCCCTCGTGAAGGAAGATTCGGAAGTGACTCTCTCTTCTGAGCATGATGAAATGAAGTGGTGTGGCCTAGAGGAAGCCTTGGAACTTTTAAAATATGAGACAAACAAGGTGGGTTTTAGAAAAATTGCCCAACAATTTCAAAAGTAGGAAAAACGCAAATGTGCTTAAATACTTGCTTTTTGCTGATAAACGTCTAAACTCTAAAAACTAAATTAAGAATTGATAAACGACCTGCAGAATTCTTAGTTTTCATTCTTTTAATCATTAATTTACAAGGTATTATGGGTAATTATAATAGTGACAGAAAACCAAATGGATTTGGAGGAGGAAGCCGAGGAGGTTTTGGTGGCGGTGGACGATCAGGTGGATTTGGGGGGGGGGGAAGCCGTGGAGGTTTCGGTGGGCGCGATGGCGGCCGACCTCAGATGCATCCTGCCACCTGTGCAGAATGTGGGAATCGTTGTGAAGTGCCTTTCAAGCCCAACGGTGACAAACCTGTGTATTGCAGCAATTGTTTCGGAAACAGCCCCAATTATGGGTCTGAAAGGTCAAAAGGAAGAGACTTTGATCGCGGTGACTCTAGAGATTCAAGAGGTCCTCAAATGCATCAAGCCACCTGTGCGGAATGTGGTGATCGCTGTGAAGTTCCATTTAAGCCCAATGGTGAGAAACCTGTCTATTGCAGCAACTGCTTTGGCAACAATAGCGATTCTGATCGTTTTGACAAAAAAGAGTTCAAGCCTAAAAAGTTTGCTACTGAACCCACCCATTCTGCCGGGAGCCAAGACTTGAAGGAAGAAGTTAAACAACTCAATCTTAAGCTTGATAAGGTACTTGCTCTTTTACAGCGAACCAATTCTGTTAAGGAGGTGACTGTCATGAAGACTGGTGAAGAAAAAAAGTCTGAAAAGGCCCCCGCAAAGACAGTTGAAAAACCAATGACTAAAAAGACCGTAGCTGTTAAGGCTGTGGTCAAGGAAGCTCCTAAGGCGAAGGTGGCCCCGGTAAAAAAAGTAGCTGTTGCCAAGAAGGTGGAGGTAAAGAAACCTGCTGCTAAAAAAGCTGCCCCTAAGAAGGCAAAGAAATAATTCTTCTAAATGAGCCCCGCCTTGAAAGAGGTGGGGCTTTTTAAGTGGTAGATTATATCCCCCGATCCCTTTCAAGTTAAGAGGCCTCCCCCCAGTCCGCCGCGGGTGCTAAGGGACCTCCCCCAGTCCGCCGCGGCGGAAGCAAAGACAAGTAAGATAAGTTTTAATTGTCACTCTAGGACAAACGGAGTGCGA
>CAZNDI010000077.1:0-5119 GCA_964571805.1 uncultured Candidatus Peribacteria bacterium | reverse complement strand
GATTAATCGCGTGTCTACAATATAATGTTTTATTTTAACAATTTCTTCAAAATCTCAATCGCTCTTTCCTGTTCAATAAAAAAAGGTGAGGTGGCAAAGGTAATCAGGTCAGCCTCTAGGATCAAGCCCTTTATTTTTTCGATGCTCCATGTTTCGTCAATATAGTCCATTTCTGGCGCCCAAAAGTCCAGGTCAATATTTAGGATGAAGGGGGATTTTGGTTTGGCATTTTGCAATTCCCTTTCACTGGTGATAGAAATCAGTTCACCGATTAAACCCTCTTCCATGGCCGGTGGAATGTAATTGCCCACATTGAGAATCGAATTGGTGTATTCAAACACTTTTTCCAAATCCTTCGATTCCTCTTTCGTCAGATTTCTTTCTGGAATGCGGGTGTCTCGATGGGCGTCAATATGAACCAGCGTGATTCCTCTTTCAATCTGTCTTTGATGCCAGGCTTCGTACCAAAAATAAAAAACATGGTTATGATTGTCGACCACCACCATGGGCTTGCCGGTTGTGGGGTGATTTAGTTTGACTAAATGTAGCAATCCAACACAAGATGCAAGATTTTGCGTCTCTACGTCGTCGTAATCCTCGAAAACAGCGTGGTCGCCTATTTTTACATCCTCTAAATTCCCCTCGATGACGCTGGGAACATATAATGTTTTATTTTCTCTTTTTTCAAAAGAAAAGGCGTTGTTGGAGGTTTTTTCGGTGAGGTAGAAGGGGTGGTGATACATGATTGGGAATATTACTTCCATCCCTTTGTAGGTCCACTCCATGGAGTGGACCTACAAAAGAGATTATCCTCGATATTTTTCCAAAATACTCATCATCATTAGTCCTAAAATGCCACATTCTTCTTCATCCTTTTTAAATTCTTCTAACTTTTCTGCTGTAAAATGACGGCCTAAAAAACTACGGTCTTTTTTCAATTGAATGATCACTTTGCCATCCGGCCTCATCACTTTATAGCTAGGGTTGAACAGGTAGTTGGTCAGTAGGTTTAAAATAGGAATTTCTCTGAGTAAGCCATCCAAAAGAAGCACCCATCCACTATTTTCCTGAATGTTAAGAATTAATTGTTGCTGGTGGTCATAAATTTCATAGCGGGCTCTCCAAAGGGATTTCCAACCCTTTCGAACCACTCTTCCAATTTCTTTTTCCTGAGAGTCATAAAAAACATAAGTGGCTGAAAAATCCAGCCAGCGGTTTGCCTTTATGGTGTAAATCAAATTTTGTTTTGATTCTTCATGATAAATTTTTATTTCCTCGACTAGCTTAAATAGTTTTTGTTTTACAAAGCCAATGGCATCCCCTTTAAAATCCTTCACAATAAAGTCGTTGGAAAGCGTGGATATTTTGAAGGTAAAATGGAGGGGAAATTGAAGGTTTTTCATGCTGTGTGGGTTTGCTAATAGTTTATCACAAATCAAAAAATCCCCGTAGGTATGCGATTGATCGCGTACCTACGGGGTGAACAATATTTCAGCTGCAACCCGTGGTCTCCCCACAATCCAAACATTTGTAACAACTCCCATTTCGAATCATCATTGAGCCATCCACAGAGCAAAGCGGGGAATCATCGGACTTGAAGGCAGTCGGTGTCGTGAACATCGAGCTTGCACCCCCCACCGTTGCAGCCATGGCTTTTTTGAGAGGTTTAACCTTTACACTTTCTAAAACCTTGATCAACTTGCCTTCGTTCGCTTCATCGTCGTCTTTACTTTTGAGTTGGCCAAGGGTCACCCCTGTCTCCCCAGAGTGATTATTTTTTTTTAACATCGTCCCTTCTTCGTAAGCCCGATCAACTAAGTCCCCATTGTGATATTTTTTAGCTTGGTCTTTAGGGAGGAACTTGATGGCGAGCCAGCGTCCGATATAATCCATCAACGATTTGGCGATAGGGATTTCACGATTATTGGTCATTCCTGCAGGTTCAAAGCGAGTGTGAGTGAACTTGGATACCAATACTTCCAAAGGCACACCGTACTGTAAATTAAGCGAAATCGAGAGGGCCAAGCTGTCCATAATGCCTGAAAGGGTGGACCCCTCTTTGCTCATTTTGATGAAAAATTCTCCGGGAGTACCATCTTCGTATAGACCAACGGTAAAGTAACCCTCATGCCCCGCAATCGAGAATTTGTGAGTGATGGATTGACGTTCGTTTTCCAAGCGTCTTCGAAGGGGCTTCTTGGTGATTTCCACCTCTTTGATTTCAATTTTTTCCTTGTCTTTTTCCTTCTCTTTATCTGAAGTGTTGAGGGCCTGAGAAAGTTTGGACCCATCCCGGTAAATCGCATTGGCTTTTAGGGCCAACTTCCAACTGACTTTGTAGGCCTCCATCACATCTTCAAGAGTGGCTTCATGAGGCATGTTGATGGTTTTTGAAATGGCTCCAGAAATGAAGGGTTGTACAGCGCCCAGCATCTTGATGTGACCCATATATTGAATGAAGCGCTCCCCCTTATTGCCACACTTGTTGGCGCAGTCAAAGATGGCCAAGTGCTCTTCTTTGACATGAGGTGCCCCTTCGATGGTCATGACGCCACACACATATTCATTGGCTGCGTCGATTTCCTCTTGCGTGAAACCCACCGCTTTGAGGAAGTTGAAGTCTGAAGCACCGTAGACTTCCTTAGAAATACCGATGCTTTCTAGTAAATCTTCGCCCAAACTGAATTGGTTGAAAGCCATGCCGATGGAAAACATCCCTGCCAAGTTCTTTTCGATTTCGATGAGTTTTTCTTCGGTCAGCCCTTTGGCCTTGAGGGTCTTCCAATTGATGAAAGGCGCTTCCACCAGAGATCCTTTTCCAATGATGTAATCCACGATTTCTTGAATCTCTTGTTTTTTATAGCCCAAATAATTGAGGGCAACAGGAATGGACTGGTTCACGATCTTCATGTAACCCCCTCCAGCCAGTTTTTTGAATTTAACGAGGGCAAAATCAGGCTCCACCCCGGTGGTGTCACAATCCATCACCAACCCAATCGTCCCAGTTGGAGCGATGACAGTGACCTGTGCATTGCGATAGCCGTATTTTTCACCCTTTTCTAGGGCTAAGTCCCACGATTTTCGAGCTTCCAAATCGAGATAATCGGGGCAAACTTTTTCATTGAGGCCTACAGGTGCGATTTCTAATTTTTCGTATTCTGATTTCGGAACATTGTAGGCGGCGCGTCGATGGTTGCGAATCACGCGAAGCATGTCTTCTTTGTTTTGTTCATAGCGAAGGAAAGGCCCGTAAGCTTCTGCCATTTCGGCCGAGGTTTCATAAGAACGACCTGTCAGTACGGCAGCCAAAGCACCGGCCACGGCTCGGCCCTGATCGCTGTCATAAGGGATGCCCATCAACATCAATACAGTGCCTAGGTTGGCGTAACCCAAGCCCAAGGTGCGGTAGGCATAGCTACGTTCGGCAATTTCATAACTGGGGAATTGAGCCATCAAAATAGAAATTTCAAGGGTAATGGTCCACAATCGAATGGCATGAATCATGGCTGGCATGTCGAACTTAGACGCTTCGACATCAAAGAATTTAAGTAAATTGAGGGAGGCCAGGTTGCACGCCGTGTCGTCTAAAAACATATATTCACTGCAAGGGTTGGAGGCGTTGATGCGGCCATCTTTAGGGCAGGTGTGCCATTCATTGATGGTGGTGTCAAATTGTAAACCCGGGTCGGCACATGCCCAAGCGGCATAGGCGATTTGATCCCAAAGCTTGCGTGCTTTGAGGGTTTTGAAAGGCTTTCCATCTTTTCGGCCAATTAGATCAAAGTCACTGTCATTTTCAACAGCTTCCATAAAGGTGTTAGACAGGCGAACCGAATTGTTGGAGTTTTGACCCGACACGGTGGCATAAGCTTCTCCATTGAAATCACTAGAATAACCAGCGGCAATCAAGGCAGCGACCTTTTTTTCTTCTTCCACCTTCCAGTTGATGAAGGTTTCAATTTCGGGGGGATCTACATCTAAACAAACCATCTTAGCGGCTCGCCTGGTGGTCCCACCCGATTTAATCGCTCCAGCGGCTCGATCTCCAATTTTTAGGAAAGACATCAGTCCTGAAGAATGCCCTCCTCCCGACAACGCTTCTCCTTCTCCTCGGATGACAGAGAAATTGGTCCCTGTGCCTGAGCCGTACTTAAAGAGGCGGGCTTCCCGGGTCCAAAGGTCCATGATTCCTCCTTCATTCACCAAATCATCTTTGATCCCTTGAATGAAACAAGCATGAGGCTGAGGATGAGAATAAGCATCTTCCGATTTTTTGACTTCACCGGTGCTCGGTTCTACATAATAGTGCCCTTGAGCAGGGCCATTGATGCCGTAGGCGGAATAAAGACCGGTGTTGAACCATTGTGGCGAGTTGGGCGCAGCCATCTGATTGATGAGCATGTGATTCATTTCAGCTTCGTAGGCGTCGGCAGATTCTTTCGTGTCAAAATAGCCATATTTTTCCCCCCATTCTCTCCAGCAGCTGGTCATGCGTCCCACCACCTGGGCGGCAGAATGTTCGGCCCCTCGAATGACATTCCCCTTGGCGTCTTTTAGGAGGTTGCCACTTTCATCATATTGAGGCACTCCTGCTCTTCGCGCATATTTGGAGGCGATGATGTCACTGGCATTTTGAGACCAACTTTTAGGCGTTTGAAAATCTTTCATTTCAAAGACAATTGAGCCATCGTGCTTGGTCACCCGACAATCGCGTTTGACATATTCAATGGTCTCGAGAGGATTTTTATCCTTTTGAGTGAATAATCTGGGCACATTGAGGCCTTTTGAATGAAGGGCACGCATGGCTTTTTGTCCGGAGGGATTTTCAACCTTTTTCATTTTTGATAAGGGGGTTAGTAATAATTTTTTAATTCTCTCCAGTACTCAGCAACACTTTTTCTAAGCCTTAAGTACTAGAATTTAAGGTTTCGTTTGTGAAATTGGTGACACATTGAAATGAATTGGAAATTTAGGTGTGAGGGGGGCTAAAAAAGAGGGTCTAAGCCCAAAGAGGATATTTTTTAATCTAAATTTAATGTCTTTCTATTTTCGATTCTGTTCTCTAAATTTAGAAAATGAAGCGCTAAGAGTCAAATGAAATTAATTGACGATATACCAC
>CAZNDI010000076.1:0-5203 GCA_964571805.1 uncultured Candidatus Peribacteria bacterium | reverse complement strand
GTATTTTTTGGTCCAGGAGAGGGTGGGGGAGTGCTCGTTCTGGCAACCACGGGAACAGTTGATTTTTCCTCTTCAACCATCTCAATATCCTCCAAACAAAGTTCTTCTTCGAAATCGTGACAATCTGAAGCGGGAATCGATTGATTTTTGTCATAATCCTCAATAATAGCATCCCATTCCTGATTTACATTTGAAGTAGTAGGAAGGGGTGGCGTAGGCTTAGAAGGTGAACCCTCAATAAAATTAGCAAAATCTTCGTCCCTAGCAGAATTTGTAGGTGTTGTTGGAACATTCTTAACCACGGGTGATGTCCATTGATTATCCGCCTGATTGGTTGGCGCCTTTGGCGTTACAGGTAAAGCAGCGGGTGGGCTGGCCACGACGGGAGGTGAGACGGGAGCACCAGCCACCACCATTGGTGCAGGGGGTGGACTTGTCTTTTTACTCGCCTTCACCGGCGGCTTGGGGGGTCGCGGACGTGAAGGTCTTGACGTTTCCTCAAAGGTGAGTTCCGCATCCGTCAAAGCTACCACATCATGCCATTCCTCATCACCCACCATCAAAGGGCCATGATAAGGGCGTGCGAGCGGTACTATTGGCTTATGAATGCTTCTTTGAGCCACTTTAGGCGGGGGAGGGAGTGCTGTTTTAGCCTTCGTTGGAAGCGGAAGGGAAGGAGGGGTTATTTTTATAGGCACGGGTGGTTTGGCTCCAAGGGTTTGGGTTTTTGGTGTGGGAGGGGGTGTAAAAGTAGACGCCACTTTGTCCCGTGTTGCAGTCGTTGGCTGAGCCTTAAGTACTGGAGGCGTCATGGTGACTTTCACTCGATCGCGAGTGGCTTCTGCCGGTTGCACGGTATCCGGATGCTGTATGGGGGCTTCTTTACACCCTGAACTAGAGGACAAAAAAAGACCCAACCCCATGGCACTGGCCCCTTTTTTAATTGTATTCCAATTTTTAATTGAATTCCAAAGACTCATTTTAAGAAAAAGTTATATTAATAGAGGGAGGGGGAGCTCATGAATCAAAATTTTTGTGAAACAAAAGCGCTCAATTTCTGTCTTTATTTTCTTAACTCACCTCGCATATTTTTTAGGATTAATTGTATGTAATGATACAACTTTACAAGCGGTGAGCGAAGAGCGTGGAGCGGTGAGCCTGCTGCAATTTCAAGTTTGGACTAGTTCTCCGCTATCCGCTCACCGCTCTTCGCTTGTGGTTGAAGGGAATCAACAGAGTAAATCGCAGGGGTTGCGTAACATGAGTTCTTAAAAAGTGAAAAAGTGACAGGAGGGTCGATCACTATAACTCTAAATAAATTTATTTATTCCAAAAAACAAAAATTTTTTAAAATAAATTAATAAAATAACAGACGATTAGGCAATTTCGTTATTTTATAATAAAATGATCGGGCCTTAGCTTTATAGTCCTTCTCATCAGCTAATTGCTTATCGCTAACTGTTCCTCAAATGAGTCTAAAAATTGGCATCGTTGGCCTCCCTAATGTGGGGAAATCCACCCTCTTCAACGCCCTCACCCGCACCAGCGGAGCCCAGGCAGCGAATTATCCCTTTTGCACCATTGATCCCAATGTGGGCATCGTTGAAGTGCCTGATCCCCGGATGACAGCCTTGGTCGAGATCGTCCACCCCCAAAAAACCCTGCCAGCGGTGGTCGAGTTTGTCGACATCGCGGGCCTTGTCAAAGGGGCAAGCGAAGGCGAAGGGTTGGGGAATAAATTCCTAGCCAACATTCGACAATGCGATGCCATCGCTCAAGTCCTGCGGTTTTTTGAAGACCCAGACATCATTCATGTGCACGGGGGGGTCAATCCCAAATTAGACATGGATGTCGTCCAACTCGAACTCATGCTGGCAGACCTCGAAACCGTGAGTAAACGGCGAGCCGACACCGAAAAGAAAACGAAAAGCGGAGACAAGCAAGCCTTGCTGGATTTTGCTCTTTTCAACCGCATCAAAGAAGGCCTAGAATCAGAAACCTTGGTCATCAACATGGGCCTCACCGACGATGAGCAAGAAATCATCAAAGATTTGCACCTCCTCACCAATAAACCCTTTTTATACATCGCCAATGTCAAAGAGAATGAGCTCGCCAGCTTTGACGCTCAAAAATGGAAAAAAGAACTCGACTTGGGTCAGGGTCAGGACATTTTGCCCATCTCAGCCAAAGTTGAAGAAGACCTCATTTCATTCACTCCTGAGGAAGCCGAAGCTTATCTATCTGAGTTGGGTTTAAAAGAATCCGGCCTTCACGCCGTCATCCGGGCCGCTTACCGACTCCTTGGCCTCCAAACTTACTTCACCGCTGGGGTTCAAGAAGTGCGCGCCTGGACCATCCCCATCGGCGCCCGGGCCCCACAAGCTGCGGGAGTCATCCATACCGATTTTGAACGAGGGTTCATCAAAGCCGAAACCATCGCCTATGCCGATTTCATCGAAGGAGGAGGCGAGCAAGGTGCTAAAGAAAAAGGCAAAATGCGCATGGAAGGCAAAGAATACATCGTCCAAGACGGAGACATCCTCCATTTTAAATTTAACGTTTGAGTGGGTAGTGGTCAGTGGCTAGTTTTTTGTTTTACTAACCACTAACCGCTACCCACTAACCACTTGCGCATGCACATCCAAAAAAATATGATTCAGGCCAATGAGGGGTTCAAATGCAAGCAGTGCAAAAAAATGGTAGAGCCTCACACGGGGGGCAGTTGCCGAAATCATTGTCCGTATTGCCTTTATTCCTTGCATGTCGATTTGAATGTGCCTGGGGATCGTTTGAATGAGTGTGAAGGATTGATGGTGCCTATTTCGGTTGAGAATAATAAAAAAAAGGGGACGCGTATCCTGCACATGTGTCGTAGTTGTGGCTTTAAGGGGTTCAACCGCATTGCCCCCGATGACGATTGGGAATTGATTTGTAGATTGTCTAGGGTGCCTCTGTAAATTTAAATTCTAAACGGGTGAATTCTAATTTGCGCTTTCCTCCCTCCTCTGATAGAATCCTTTGGTATAAATAAATTTAGTTTTGTTCTGGATTGAGGAATCCTGGTCTGGCATCCCCCGACTCTAAACCTCAAAACGAAGGAGCAAAGCGTTAACCCCAAGGATCATGACCCATATTTCTCTCAAAGAAATGGCTCAAAATGCAGTGCACTTTGGCCATCCTACCGCTCGCTGGAACCCTAAAATGAAACCCTACATCTATGGGTCTCGCCATGGGATTCATATTTTTGATTTGAACAAATCAGCTCAACTCCTTCTTGTCGCCTTAGAATTTTTGAACAAAATGGCCAAAGAAGGCAAAGAAATTTTGTTTGTCGGCACCAAACAACAATGCCGCAAGCTCCTACAAGAAATTAAAGAAGAAACAGGCATGCCCATTGTGACCGACAAATGGATCCCCGGCCTGTTGACCAATTTCAAAACCATCAAACAACGGATCGATCATTTCAAACAATTGAAAGAAGATGATGCCAGTGGAGCACTTTCTAAATATACCAAGAAGGAACACACCAAACTTCGAAAGGAAATCCAAAAGCTTTCCATGTCGCTTTCGGGAGTGGAAAACATGAAAGGCAAACCAGACGTTCTCTTTGTCTCCGACATTGTGCGCGATAATATTGCCGTCACCGAAGCGCGTAAGCTTAAGATTCCCGTCATCGGAATTGTTGACAGCAATGCGGATCCCGACAAAGTCGACTTTGTGATTCCTGCCAATGATGATGCCATCAAGTCTCTAGAATTCATCCTCGGCTTAGCCAAAGAAGCGGTGAAGTCAAAATAACTATTAGTCCATTACTGTTTGACGGATGGCAGAAGAAAATGAAATCTCAGTTTCGCTCGACGCCTCCTCCCCCAAAAATCTTAAAAAACCGTCAAAAGAGCTTGAACGGGAGGATATCACCACGCTTCACGAGCGAACCATTGCCGCTTTAAGCTATATCAGCTTTTTTGCCATCATTCCTTTTTACCTTAAAAAAGACAGTGAATTCTGTCGTTTCCATGGAAAACAAGGGATGTTGCTCTGCATCATGTTCTTCATCGCCAGCATCCTTTCGGTCATCAATGTCCTTTTTGACTTCCTTCTCATTGTCCAAGTGTTCACCTTCTTTTTTATGGGCTTCAAAGCCCTCTCGGGTCGGTGGAAAAAGCTTCCTCTATTCTACGACTGGGCCTGTCAGTTGGAAGACGTGCTCAGTTTAAAAACCAAGGAAGAAGAAATCGAGGCCATCAAATTGAAACCCAATGAGGTGAGAAGCGACGCCTCTGCCAATCAAACAAGACCAAATAATTCTTAACTTTTAATGCTCATGTCAATTACAGCCACTCAAGTCAATGAACTCAGAAAACGAACCGGTATCTCGATGATGCAATGTAAAAAGGCTTTAGAAGAAGCCGGAGGTGATGAGGAAAAGGCCATTGAACTTCTTCGTAAAAAAGGCGCTGCCAAAGCTGCAGAAAAATCTGACCGTGAAACCACAGAGGGGGTCATTGTCACCAAGGTTCATGGAAATAGGGCCGTCATTGTTCAACTCTCCTGCGAAACGGATTTTGTCGCCAAGAATGAAGAGTTTTTAGCCATTGCCCACAAAGCCGCCGACACCGCCCTTGCTTCAGGGGTGGAAGCCGCTAAGGCCGAGGCTGACCCTGCTGTCAAAGAACTTTTCACCAAACTGGGTGAAAATATGCTCATCGAGGTGGGCATGGTCGAAGGAGAAGGAGTGGGGGAGTATGTGCACACCAATGGAAAAGTAGGGGCTATTGTCAATTTGGCTTCAGAAAATGCCGAAAAAGCCCGTGATGTCGCCATGCACATCACTGCCATGAATCCCGCTGTCATCAATCCCGCCGAATTGCCCGAAGATTTAGTGGTCAAAGAACGAGAATTTTGGTCAGAACAACTCAAAGCCGAAGGCAAGCCTGCCGAAATGATGGATAAGATCATGATGGGCAAAGAAAAGAAATTTCGAGAAGAAGCCGCCCTCATCAAACAATCCTTCGTCAAAAATGGCGAACAAACCGTAGAGCAATATTTAGAAGGCAATACTGTGACAAGCTTTATTAGGAAGGCGGTTTAGTCTCCTCTAGAAGCTAAGAGACCTCCCCCGTCCCCTCCCAAGGAGGGGGGGCTATCGCAAATCTCCCCTAACACCTCTTTATCAAGAGGGGAATCCCCCCCCTAGTCCGCC
>CAZNDI010000075.1:0-5294 GCA_964571805.1 uncultured Candidatus Peribacteria bacterium | reverse complement strand
TTGCCTTTGCGGGAAATATTTTAGTTTCAGTCCTAGCCCTTGCCCTCATTGTTGAGCTGGTGACGCTTTATCCAGCGGTGGCACTTCAGTTGAAACAAAAGAAAATACATTTGTTTCACAAAAAACTTGTTGATCGTTTTAAATCCGGAGAATTCAATATGTCTAAAACCAAGCGTGAATTGAATCTGCTTTATGCGGTCAATGAAAAAATGCATCGACGAGGGGCTCTCTTGGTCGCCTTTCAAGGAGCAGCTTTTATTTTCGTTTTGGCTGGCCTCTACCTGTTTTCCAAAAATCCAACGTATCTTACTGGCTCATTTAACGCTCTTACCTTCTCCCTTATGGCCAAGCCTGCGGGGATGATTTTACCCCTGATGACGGCTTTGACTTATGTATTTTATGCCCTCATCAAGATTCACATCAAACAAAAGGAAGATTATGTCAGTCAGACGCAAGTCAAGATTGCTCTTGGCTTTACAGTGCTGGCTTCCATTTCGATCTTCTTCCTTTCCGGTATGTTTTCTACCCTGCTTTCTGTTTATCTTATCGCTCAATTTACTTTTGCCACTTTGCGTTTCTTGATGGTGGAAGAGAAAAGTAAGGCATGGTCTAAATTGGCTCAACGAGAGCTCATCAAGATGCTTCAAACGGCTGAAATTCACAAAAATAAATGGGAGCATGCCTCTCGAAAATTCAATCATCTTGCCCCAGTGCGTCATCTAAATTTACATCTGCTCGAAGAAGGTCTTTCAATGAGTCTTGCACTTCTTGTGGCTCTCACTTTCGTATTTTAATTTTTAGAATGCGTTTCATTCCCTCTGTTCAATAAATAAAATAAAATGAAAAATAAACTCACTTCACGTTACTATTGGCTTGGATCATTGGTAGTTTTGATCACCATTTTCACCAGTTATCTCGTTTATACCAATCCCAACCTAAACATGGCCGCCCTTTTTAATGCGGTTGTTCCCAAGGATGATTCAGCTGTGGTTTACATGCCTGGTTACGAAGCTGATGCGGGTGAGCAGGGTGTGATTGAAATCAAAACAAAGGGCAATATCAAGCTTTTTGATAGCCTTAGTTTTGTCATGAATTATGATCCCGTAGACGCCTTGAGTTTTGACCCGGAGGCTATTCTTTTTGACAATCAGACTGTTTTCCAAAACGCCACGGTTAAAAAGTCTGTCCTTAAAGCTCCTGGATCGCTTGAGGTGACCATGATCTTAAATGCCCCCCTTTCTGTAGAAGGTGTCATTGCTTCTGATATGGCCACTCATAAAACCCTTTTCAAACTCAATACTAAAGTTTCTGAAGCGTTGCAGGCCGATCAGATTGTTAAGGTGAATTTTAAAGATTTTGCGGTTTCCAATGGAAATCAAATTCTCAATTTGTCAGCAATTCCTGACGCAAGTATTACTCTTAAAGCAAAAAATGAGCTCTCAGAACTAGACAAAGCTTCCGTCACCTCTGTCCTTCCTGCCTCTATTTCTAATAAATCTGAGGTTACAGTGACTCTGACAGGAAAGAATTTGACGCCCATCAAAAAAGTGTGGCTGGGAAAAGAGACGACCACCATTCTCAATCAATCTGACACCTCCATCTCTATCAAGGTGCCAGCAGGTTTAGCGCTTGGGGTTTATGATGTTGTTTTATTTGACCAAGCTGATAAGTCGGTGAGTTTCAATGACTTCCTGACAATCAATAATCTTGATAACCAAGAGGGAGAGCAGACGTCTCCTGATTCACCAAAAATCAATATTGACCGTTCTTACACCAATCCTTCTGCGGCGGTGAATGATGGAAAGACGCCTCTCACGCTTTATACCTTTGTGGAAGATGACGATCTTAAATCCGTCATTGTCAATTTGTCTAACATTGGTCAGGTGGGGGCAGAAAATGGAGGTGTTTTGGGTCAAGAGAAAGATGAAGATTTAAAAACCATCACCTGCCCTCATGACTCAAATGTTATTGTTTGTATGAAGCCGAGCATCGAAGAAGGGAAGGGGCAATGGTTCATTCTCAACAATGTGACGGTTTCCAAAGCGGCTCAACCCAGCGCCACCGCTTATGAGGTGCCTATTTTAGCCCTAGACCAAAAGGGAAATTCAGAAACCAAGATGCTTCCTGTTTATGTGGGTGAAGAGCAAAGTGCCGCTGTCCTTAAGGCTTTGGTGGCTGTTTCCACTTCAGAAACAACTCTGGAGCTTCTGTTCAATAAAAAAGTGGATCCTACAACCATTCTTTCTTCTGGGGCAGGATTTAGTATTTCAACCCTTGGGGATGAAAAAGAAACTTTAGCCATCACAAAAGCCTCTCTAGATGATTCTGGAAAAATTGTGACTTTGACTACGGCTGAACAATTGCCTGAGACCAAATATTCACTTTCTGTTTCGACCGATATCCAAGATACCTTTGGAAAGAGTGTGGCAGAAAATGCAAATAATAAACTTTCATTTGGAGGTTTCATTGCGCTCAATAAGGCTCCAGTATTGGATTATGTTTCTACCCTCGACAATAATTTAGTCGAACTGGAATTTCAACAGAATCTCAAATTGAGTACTATCTTGGGTCAAAAAATGAAAATTTATGAAGCAGATCATCCCGAAAAAGAACTCAAAATAAGTGGGGTTAAACTGTTGACTAGTAATTTGATTCAAGTTCAAACCGATCCTCAGATTCCCGGAAGGCGCTATCGGGTTGAGATAGAAGGTTTGACTTCTTATGACGGTACGCCTTCTCCCGTTTCTACGAATAAAGGGTTTAAGGGTTACAATGGTTCCTTGATTCATGCGGCAGCGACTTCAAAAATGGCCGACTTAGACAACGATGGTCGGGTTGATTTTTCTGACTTCACTATTTTTTCTTCGGTTTACGGAACCGTTTATTCGGAGGTCTAATTCAATTTTAATTCTCAATTTAAAAAATGAACTCATTCAAAATCATACTGGCGGCTCTGGTTCTCTTTATTGCTTCGAATGCGCTCAATGGATGTGCCTCTCAAGAGTCAACCCCCCTCACAATGTCCGAACTGGGTATGGCTCGGATTGATGCTGCCATGGAACTTAAAAAAACAAGCGAAATCATGCTCAAAGAAATTTCTAGGAAGGGGAATGAGATTAATTTTCAACTGGTTTTGAATAATCCCAACCAACAGCCCATCACTTCCGTTGAGTCTTGGCTTTCTTTCAATCCCGATTTGGTCAAAGGCCTTGATTTTAAGCCCAATGAAGAAAAATTCAATTTGACAGCGCCTTATGCGAATGGTTTTGATCAGGAAAGAGGGCTTTTGAAATTCGGGCGTTCAAGCACTACACCTCTTAGCGATGCTTCGCTCATTTTGGCAGATTTTTCTCTCCAGCTCATTTCAGACGTCCCTGTCATGATAGAAGCTTATGACTATCAAGATGATTTGTCGGGCCACAATTCGGCCAACATGATGAAGGGAGAAAAGCCGGTCAATATTTTACTCAAACCAAGTTCACCTCTTTACATCCTTGGGGCCTCTGCTGCTCCTTCTGAGAAAGAGTTGCAACGTTAAGAATCCTCTTTCCTCAATCTTTAATTTTCAATCCGTCCCTCATGAATAAGTCATTTTCTCTCAGCATTGGATGCTTAATCGCCTTTCTTTTTCTTACAAATGGAGCTCAGGCTCAAGAGTCTTCCGTTGGCTTAGAGTTTATTCCCAGTGCCTCACAGCTGAATTCAGGCCAAGAATTTACGGTCGATGTGATGCTTAAAAATCCAGGCTTGCAAAATATTATTTCTGTTCGATCTTGGTTGCAATATGATCCTGAGGCCTTGGAGGGTTTGTCGATCGATACGAATGAATCTCTTTTTACCTTGGCTGCTCCAGGGGAAAGCGAGTTCAGTGCTTCAGAAGGTTTGGTTAAAATTGGACGATCTAATATTTCGGGGGGGTTCAATCAGGCCGAGACCAAGGTGGCCACGGTTCGCTTCAAGGTAAAATCAACAGCTAAAATAAACACTGAACTTCAACCTTATGACTTTCAGACCACCGAATTGGGTCATACAAGCGTGAATATTATCGATCAAGGATTTCCTGTAAATTTACTTTCTCTTAAACCACAAACGACTTCTCTGATGTTAAATGGTGGTTCTCAGCCCATTGGTGGCCCAAGCACCCCTATTATTTCTGCCCCTAGTCTTGGCCGACTTCAAAATCTAAAGGTGACGACGGGCTCGGGTTATGTCGATTTAAAGTGGTCTCCAGGCACAGATTCAGGGATCACGGGTTATAACATTTATTATGGCAAAACCTCTGGTGAATATTCTCGACGGCGAACCCTTGGGCTTGCTGAAGAATACCGTCTTGAAGGATTGAACAATGGGGAGGTGTATTACTTTGCCCTTACGGCCCATGACGCTCAAAACAACGAATCAGATTATTCCGATGAAGTGGCTGTGATCGTGAATGAACCCCTTTCTTCTACGGCTCCTTTTGAGGCCTTTTCTTCTTCTGCCTTGAACAATGTTCCTGCGACTCCACAAAATGGGCCCCTCATTGGTTGGCTTGGATTTTCTGCCCTTGGTTTAGGTGGTGTCCTAGCTTATAGGAAAAAGAATCAATATTAATCAATATCAATCATTAAAATTCAACTTAAATTTCCTCATGAAAAACGAAAATAAACAACCGGTTTGGGTCACCATTCCTGAAAAAAATGCCTCAAAGAAAATTACTTCTGTCGATCCTGATAAGGTCAATAACAAGGTCTTTTGGGGCGCTGGTTTTTTGGCTTTAGCCCTTTTTTCCTTCATGTTGATGATGCCAGGAAAATTATCCGAACTTTTTCAAGGGGATCTTTTTGATGGAAGCTTTCAGGTTATTCCTGACACAGCCAGTCAACAGGGGGGTGCTTTTTTTGGAGGAGTTGGAGCCCCTGCTCCAGAGCCAGCGTCTTCTGAGCCCGTTGTAGTGAAACCTTCAGCGCAAGAAAATAGTTCTTCTGAACCTCTTTCGGATGCGGTCCCCATTCAGATTGACCCCCTTCAGCCTTCTCAAGATGAAGCTCCTTCCAATGTAACTCCTCAGAATGTTACTCCTGAGCCAGTGAGTGAGGTTGCCCCTCAAAATGATCAGGTTTCTGAAGAGTTGAAGGCGCTTTTAGAAGCGTTGACGGCTCAAGTTGAAGCTTTGAAGCAAGATGGTTTGAAAAAGGATAAAGAAATTCAGGCCTTGAATGACACGCTTGAACAACAGGCTATTCATGAAGCAGCTAAGCCTCAAGTGATTGAAACTCCTGTTCCAACTGAATCCGCGGTCCCAGTTCAACAAT
>CAZNDI010000074.1:0-5553 GCA_964571805.1 uncultured Candidatus Peribacteria bacterium | reverse complement strand
GGGTAGACAAAGCAGCGGGGTTGATTTTGGCCATAGTCGAAAATGGTTTTGATTGTTTTTAAAAGCTGACCTGTCCTTAAATTATTTAAGGATCTCAGATAAACTGAACAGAGTGGCTTGTATTCCAAGGATGTTGGAAAGGCGCGGCGACAACAACACAATCAAAAGCGCATGATAGCCTTCCTATTGTAGGCAGCTTGTCTAACTTGTCAACTTGTCGAACAAAATTGAGTTGACTAAATTATAAATCATTTTGAAAAAATCGTATGGAGGGAAATCAAAGTCATCCATTCGGCGTCAGAAATAGTCGACAAAGATTTTTGATAATAGTACTGAGAAGCCGCTTCCATACCCACAACCCCTTCACCAAAATTTAGGAAAGTTAAGTCAAAAGCAAGTTTCTCATCGCTGTCCATAAAATAAGCTCGCCTCCCCTCCAAAAGGCTGGAAATCAAGGTTTCACGCCACCCCCTTCCGCTGTCCAACATGAGTGGGAAATCCAATTTTTTTTCTTTGAGGGATGCCTTTACCGCTTCTGGAATTTCTTTGAACCGAATGATCTCAAACGCTTGATCTTGATAGAGGTGGGACACTAAAAAGGGAGTGGGAGCAAAAAAAAGCGCCAACAAAATAAAATGAGCCGATAAAGCAGTCGTAAAAATCAGCCTACCCATGATTTTGCGAAATTCATACATCGTTACGAATGACCTGCTGAGAGAAGTAAAATCAATAACTTACGTTGCCCACCTTCTGCGATTCACTCTTCAATGACAAGCGGTGAGCGTGGAGCTATTTCAAATTGTTATCAGCTCTTCGCTCTCCGCTCACCGCTCTTCGCTTATAAAGTACTGTCATTACACAGAATTCATACTAAAGAGTGCGTGAGGTGAGTTAGTAAAAGAAAACACTTTAGCACATCAGGGCAAAAAAACGAGTTTTATGGCTGATAAAAATAGTGTACAATGCCTTTTGCTTAATCGTTTAATTATTAAATCGATGAAAAAACTCTTTACTCTCCTTGTGATTTTCGGAACTTCTTTGATGCCTTTATCAGCTTCTTTAGCGCAGACTCCACAAAACGTTGACATGTGGGGGGCCGCTTCTCAATTGGCCACTTTGGAAAATGCAAGAACCACAGAATCCATTTATGGTGATTTTGAAATTGAAGAATCTAGTGAGCACGTTATTGTAGACTACAAAATAGACCTTGAAAGTCAAAGACACAATGTAGGAGAAGCTTCTAGCTCGACTCAAATCAAAGCAGAAGTCAACATTGTAAATCAAAACGAAGAGAGCGATGATGACATGCCCTTTAAAAGCATGGCCATCAACGCCACAGGTGAAATCATGGCCCTCAATGAAAAAGACGTTTATCTAAAACTGACGGATGTCACGTTCAAGACGGAAGGAGGAGAGAAAGATACAGAAGAAATGATCAATGAAAGGATGCTTTTTATTAACCTTTTAAAAGGCAACTGGTATCACGTTTCTCTCGAAGAGTTGTATGCTGAGGAGTTTGGAGGTCTGACCCAAAAGGATTTTCTTGAAACCCTTAAAAAGGACTCAAAACAGGCTATTAAAGACATGATAAAAGAAGAAGTCACTCAACAGGTAAAGCAGAATCAGTATTATGCGGGGGTCTTTGGAGAAGATGAGGCAACCACCTCTGTTGAAGTTGCGGACGCCACCACAGAAGATTACACTTCTTATTTAACTGACGAAGTGAAAGCCAATCCTGTGGATCTTGTAGCGCTCGTTGAAAAAGGAATTTTGGAATGTGACGGAGATATGTATAAAGGCGAAGGAATGGAAAATGGTTTCCAATATCCTAGTTGTTGGCCCGCTGTTTCTTATCAAGGCGAGTTGACTGCCGCCGAAGACGCCTTGATGAATCAACTTTATGCCTACAATGGAGAATGGATTTATGAAGATGGAAAGTGGTATTACGTGGAAATTTATGGTTCAGATGAAGTGCCAGATTATCAAAACGTGGTGAGCCAGGAGGAATTTGAATATGATCAAAAGGCAATTGATGAAGAAGTGAGCAAAATCATGAGAGGGGTGGATTCCATTTTTGACACTCCCTTTTTTAATCAACGGAATATCATTTCAGGGCCAAATGAAGGATTTAAGTTTTATAACTTGAACCGAGCCGTGGTTCTGAAAGCCGCCAAAGATTTTGGCCAATTGATGGGGGAAGAAATGACTACTTATGAGGAAGAGGAAATCGAAAGGACTCTGAGGAAAATAAGTTTAGCTGGGGTCAACAATATTCGTGAAGACAATCAGCTTCTAGACCATCTCTTCGCCCGCTTTAGATATCATGATGACGATTTTATGAAAAAATTTGAAATGAACTATAGCTTTAAGCTGAACGATTGGGTCACGGAAAATAAAATTCAAGCCCCTGAGAAGGTGACGGAGTTGGAGAATTTGAATGAGTTGATGTATTAAGGTGAGGTATTAAATTGATTCCTGCAGGCGAGATTCGCGAATCTCGCCTGCATCTTTGGAGTTTTTTGAATTAAGCCAATCCCCACTTTTCGCCCTGTTGCACGACCGCCATTTTAAGTTGCAAGTAAATCAAAAGTTCAGAAAGACGAGGAACATCGAAGGGGGTTTCTTGAAGGAGCTGATCCATGCTTTTGGCTCCCGTAGAGAGTTTTTCGAGAATGAGACGCTCCTCTCGGGAAAAATCTTGGACTTGCGGTGAAACAGAAGTTTTTAAGCCAAAATCCTCGAGAATGTGTTGACTATTTTCCACCAGTTTGGCGGCACTCTTGCGAATGAGATCATTGGTACCGCTGAGGGCTAAATTGGTGATGTTGCAAGGCACAGCAAAGACTTCACGGCTGTAATCTAAGGCGAGTTTGGCCGTGATGAGGGCCCCAGATTTGACCCCACCTTCAATGACAAGTGTCCCCTGCGTCAAACCAGCCACAATTTCATTGCGCTGGGGAAATTGGTAGGGTTCCGGACCCGTACCAAGAGGATAGGCTGAAACAATGGCCCCACCCGTTTCGAGGATTTCTTGAGCTAAACGATGATTGGAGGAAGGATAAATATAATCCACCCCCGTGCCTAAAACAGCCACGGTGAGGCCCTTATTTTTGACGGTTGTTCGGTGGGCAATGCTGTCGACTCCTAAAGCTAGACCACTAACAATCACAAACCCCTCGCTCACCAAATCGTGAGTGAGTTTTTCGGTGATGGTTTTACCATAGCTAGACACAGAGCGTGTGCCCACGATGGATATCGATTTATGGAAAGAGGGCAAATCGCCTCGCACAAAAAGAAAAGGTGGAGCATTTTCGAGTTGTTTTAACAGGTGGGGATAAGCTTCATCTTCAAAAAAATACAGCTTGGCATTGAAGCGCTTCATACGCTCTAAAATGGCTGACAAAGATAGGGTTTCTTTTAGGCTGAACACGCGTCGTACTTTATCAGATCGCATGCCCATTTGGAGGAAAAAATGGGGAGTTACCTTTTTCCAAGCCTCCTCGAAAGAGTCAAACTGTTGGAGCAGGAATTGACACTGTTTTAAATTTAACAAGCCCCATTGAGCCCACAAAAAACGGTATTCATCGTTCATCTTCAATTCAGTTAAATCTTAAAATTCGTTTAAATACAAAGTGAGTCTAGCACGAGTTTGGGAAAAATGGAACAGGAAATTCCCTTACATGTCGCATCTTGCTAAAATCGCAGGCGTGGTAACTCCATCCAAGAAGGCCCAGAAGGCGTCTCGGATATCACGGACCTTGTTGAGCACTTTGCTCGAAGCGGATTCGACATAAACCTGATCGAGCATTTTGTGGTAATCGCGATTGACCTCAGCATGTGTTTCGTAAAATTCGAGGGCTTTTTTATCGGTCACCCCATAGTAATCTTTGAGACCCTTGAGTTTGGTTTCAGCCACATCGGAAACTTGTTGTTTGTAAACAATCATGGCGGCCAAACCCTCTTTAATGTCTGCGGATTGAGTGGCTTGTTCAAAGGCCTGAATCAAAGCTTGAGTTTTTTCATTGGGACCCTTTTGCATGATTTCTTCTTTCGTGAGCCCGAAGCCTTCTTCGGCCAAATGGAGGAGTTGAGCCACATGATTATTGACGCCCATTTCTTCGTGAATCAGGTTGTCTAACATTTTTTGACGCATGTCAGCATCGAGGGTACGAGCGTGAAGACCACTCATGAAGCGAGGAAAAGCCCCTTCGAGAAAAAAATATTGAGCCAAATAATCAGCCAATTCTTCTTTGGTGAGTTCACCTTTGGACCACACTTGATAAAAAGGATGATTGAGCATGTGCTTTTCGGCAATCAGAGCTTCAATGTCTTTAAAGAGGGCTTCGTTTTTCATAGGATGTTATTAATTGAATGTGCACCGAGCTTAACACAGGTTTTGAAGAGTGCCAAGTTCCACGTTAGGCACACGATCAATCGCGGTCCTAACGTTTTAAGGAGATAAAATTTACTGCTCTAAAGCAAAAGTATCGGATTTTAAACGGATGCCCCATGGTTCAATAAAAACTTCGCGTTGCTCTGCGGCTTGAACTTCGCCTGCCACAATCGCATTGAGTTTGAGATTTTTGGCCAATTTGACGACGCTTTCAGCTTCGGATTGAGAGGAAACAAAAATCGCCAAACCTACACCGTAATTGAAAATTTTAATCATTTCTTCACAAGACGTTCCAGAAGCTTGCTCAACAAATTCAAAGATGGGGAGAACGGGCAATGTATTTTGGATGAGATAACGAAAGGATTTTTTAGAGCGCATCAGTTTTTGCCAACCGTGGCCTGTGATGGGCTCCACATTGGTAGGTTGAATGCCTGCGGCTAAAATAGATTGAATGAGGGGAGTGTAGAGGATAGTGGGCTGATTGATGGCCTCCCAGTATTCTTGACCGTGAGGTAAGGTCGTGCGATAACCATGCGTCAATTTCTCGGCCAACTGGCGAAGACTCGTGAATCCATTATCGTGAGGGCCGGAGCTTTCGATGAATACTATTTTATCCCCCGCTTTCAGGTTTTGGCCATCGATAGGCTCATGACCTGCCGGCACTAAACCAAATAAAGCCCCAGCAATGTCTAACTTATCGGGATAAAGCTTATTTTTGAGTTGAGGAGTTTCGCCTGAAAAATAGACACATTTGACGATTCTGCAGCCTTCCACAAATCCGTCCAAAAAGCCTTTCATGAAGGAGGGGGTGAAAACTTTTTCAGGATCAGCAGAGGGGAGATAAAGAGAAAGGAGAATCGTTTGCATGCCAGTGGAAGCCGCATCGTTGGTTGTGACGGCCACAGTTTTGAGGCCAATGTTGTACCAAAAGTGTTCGAGCTCACTAGGGGAAAGATCGTCAGGACGAGCATCATCGGAGGTTCCTAGGCCTTCGGGAAGCAACGTGATGGCGAGATTCTCGGCCCCTGATTTTAAAAAGGGTTTGAGGTTGAGATTAAAAACATTAGCACTGGCCCCAAAGCCAGATTCGGGAATATAGCCAAAGTCTTTGGCAAACGTTGCTGTCTTTTTGCTTGCCGCAATGAAAGCATTTTTCGCAG
>CAZNDI010000073.1:0-5650 GCA_964571805.1 uncultured Candidatus Peribacteria bacterium | reverse complement strand
CTATTGCTGAAACCAAGCTGAAAGAAAAAATTCTAGACGCCAAAGACAAAGCCCTCGAAATCGTGGAGGAAGCTAAGAAAGAGGAGCAAAACATGAGGAGGCAGTTGGAAAAACAAGAGGAACGCCTCATTAGCAAAGAGGATAATTTGGAAAAGAAAATCACAGATCTGGAAAAGCTGAAGGAGGATTATGTCAAAAAAGAAGCGGACCTGAAAACTGAAGAAGAAAAGATTGAAGCCCTCAAAAGAGAGCAAGAAGAAAAGCTCGCCAGCATCACCCAATTGACCAAAGAGGAAGCCCAAAAGATGCTGTTGACGAACATTGAAAAGGATTATAAGGATGAACTCGTGGCCCATTATCGAAAAATGAATGAAGAGGCGAAGGAAGACGTCAAAAAAGAAGCCACCAATGTGATTGCCTCTGCGATTCAGAAAATGGCGTCGGATGTCACTTCGGAATCGACTCAGACCATGGTTCAACTGCCCAACGACGACATTAAGGGTAGAATCATCGGAAAAGAAGGGCGTAATATCAACGCCTTTGAACATTTGACAGGAGTGGATGTGATTGTGGACGACACCCCCGGAGCCATCATGATTTCTGGTTTTGACTTGGTCAGGCGTTATGTGGCCAAAAGAGCCTTAGAAAAATTGGTGGAAGATGGCCGTATTCATCCCGCTCGCATTGAAGCTGTGGTGGAAGAAACCAAAGAAGAAGTGCATCAAATGATGAAGGAATTTGGAGAAAAAGCAGCGTTCGAAATGGGGATTACCGGATTACACCCAGACTTGGTTAAGATCATTGGAAGATTGAGATTCCGGACCAGTTTTGGTCAAAATGTGATGAAACACAGTATGGAAGTGGGCTTTTTGGCCGCTCAAATTGCCGCCAGCATTGGGGCGGATGTGCAATCGGCTAAAACGGCTGGATTTTTACATGACATTGGAAAAGCCGTGGACCATGACATTGAAGGAAGCCACGCGTTGATTGGAGGGGATATCCTCAGAAAATATGGCCTCCCTGAAGCCGTTGTTCATGCAGTAGAAGCTCATCATGAAGAAGTGCCCGTCAATACGGCAGAAGCTTTGATTGTTCAAGCGGCGGACGCGATTTCGGCGGCCCGACCAGGAGCTCGGAGTGAAACGGTGGAGACTTATTTGAGGCGTCTAAAGGAATTGGAGCGGGTCGGAACCTCTTTCCCAGGTGTGGAGAAAGCTTATGCGATTCAAGCGGGACGGGAAGTTCGAGTCTTTGTGAAGCCGACTGAAATTGACGATTTGGCGGCCATTAAACTCTCCCATGAAATTGCTCGGAAAATTGAACAAGAATTGGCTTACCCAGGAACCATTAAAGTCCAGGTAATTCGGGAAACAAGGGCCATGGATGTGGCTAAGTAAGGATTAATAAAAAGCCAGATCAAGAAAGTGACTGATCTGGCTTTTTTTGTGACTCAAGAAGAGCCCCAATTTACAGGTGCTGTTGTATTTCTTGCAGGGCTTCAATAAGAGTGGGGACATCCTCGGCATCCATCATGATGGTGCTTTTGCGGCCATGACTTTTTTCGCTGATTTTGACGAATTTTCCGTTTGAACTCTCTTTTAAATCGACGTAAAAGGTGCGAAATTTGGCCTTGATCTGCTTTGAAAATAACTCAGAAGCGTAGTTACCATCGCCTTGACCAGAACTGTGAGACGAAGCATGTGAGTTATAACCATGGTCACTTTGCCCTGCCGAAGGCATGGGTGGGGCAGCAGGAGTGGGGGCTGCGGAATGATCTAAATCATCGAATTGGTAATCATCTTCCATTTTCTTTTTTAGGTTAAAAATTATTTCCAGTCTATTATAATGAGGATGATTGAAATATCCAAATGATTTACATCGACGCCTCGCGTTACAACAACACCGAAAAAAGGACAGGGGTTGAGCATTACTCTTATTTTTTGATCAACGAACTGGTCCGCCAGCACCCTGAGGAAATCACTCTGATCAGCCCTCGGAACGTTGAATTGCCCGTGCCTCAGCTTGTGATTCCTTTTCGCCGATTGTGGACGCATGTGCGGTTGAGCTGGGAAATTTTAAAAAACAAAAAAATCCAAACGCTTTTTGTGCCTTCCCATGTTTTACCTCTATTTTATGCTAAAAAATCTGTGATCACGTTGCATGATGTGGCCTTTAAAGACTCTCCTCAAAGTTATAGTTGGAAGTCTAGAGTCTATTTGAATTGGGCGTCAAAATTTGCAGTCAAAAATGCTTCTCAGATCATCGTTCCTTCGACAAAAACAAAGGAAGACTTGATGAAATTTTATCGTTGTGAAGAGGGAAAAATTCATGTGATTCCTTTGGGATTTAAGGCAATAGATCTAATAATTTCAGAAAAAGAAGAGAGAAGTGTCTTGAAGAAACATAAATTGAGGCAGGGAAAGTATTTTTTATACCTGGGGAGGATTGAGTGGAAAAAAAATTCTGACACGCTGATCAAGGCTTTTCTTGAATTCTGTAAAGAGAATGATGAAATCAAGCTGGTGATTGCAGGATTCCCTGGGCATGGAGGAGAGGCCATTCTCAACTCTATTCCTCAATTGATGAAGGAAAGGATTATTTTGCCGGGCTATATTTCGGAAAAGGAAAAGCAGGTTTTTCTAAAAAATGCCCTCTCCTTTATTTTCCCCTCGCGCGAAGAAGGCTTTGGCATTCCCCTTTTGGAAGCCATGCAGGCGGGATTGCCTCTCATTGCCTCTGCCATTCCCACTTCTAAAGAAATTGCGAAAGACAATGCGCTATTTTTTGAACCCGAGGACTCAAAAGCCCTTAGGGATCTGATGAAAAGAATGGCTGATCCTCAAGATAAAGCTGGATTGAAGACGGAAAATCATGAAGCGACCCTAAAAAAGTACTCGTGGGAAAAATGCGCTCAAGCGGTATACGAAGTGCTCATTCACTAGCTTTTATCCGCATCAAGGGGAGCGATTTGCTTCCGAACAACTTCTTTTCTAAAGCCCAATAACAAACCCCCATGAGAACTGTTTTCTACACTCAAGCGGTCAGCCCAAAGGCGCGAAATAAGGGCTAACCCACGCCCCCCATCTTTGTTTTGATCGTTGGCGTCTAATTCTTCTCGGTTTTTTTTGATTATGGCATGTAGCTCGAGAGGATAGATCTTTTTTGGCCCTGTTCCTTCATCTTCTACTTGGAAGGAAAGCTCTTGTTCGTCGAATAAAAATGTGATGTACACTTGGCTTATCTCATTGGACCCGTACTCTACAGCATTGTTGAAAAGTTCTTCTAAAACCAACTTGAGCCGCCCCGACCAGGCTTCTGTGAAGCCCAAATCGTCAAAAATTCTCCCCGAGACTTCTCGCAGCAGAGGAGAAAATTTAAAATCTGCCGGTAGAGTGAGCTCTATTTTTTGAGACATTATAAGAAGGATATTCCTTTAATTCTAGCACAAAAAAGCCACATTTTCAAGGATTTGAACTTGGAAATCAGGAGGTGGAGGGGAGTTTTTGGAGGACAATTTTGCACTATAATGCAAAATTGTCGTGACTTTTTTGCATTATAGTGCAATAATGTCATCGTAAATAATATCCATACCATGGAAGTAAAACGTCTTCAAATCGATCAAATCCTTAAAGATCTTCAGAAAAAAATGGTTTTTATTGCCGGACCGAGACAAGTGGGCAAAACCTGGCTGGCCCAAGAAGTAATGAAGCAATATAAAACTGCCCGCTATTTGAACTATGATTCGACGGAAGATCGGGAGGTCATCAGAGATAAAAAATGGCTTCAAAACACGGACTTGCTTGTTTTTGATGAATTACACAAGATGCCTGGTTGGAAGAATTATTTAAAAGGACTTTTTGATGTGACTCGAGTTCAGCAGCAGAATCCGGTTCACATTTTGGTCACAGGCAGTGCGGGTTTGGACACTTATCGATTTAAAGGAGATTCATTGGTAGGACGGTTTTTTATTCATCATCTACTCCCTCTATCTCCGCGCGAGGCTGTGGAAACATTTTCGAACTATGACATCGAGCAGCTTATGTCTTCTGGCGGCTTCCCTCAGCCTTTTTTGGAAGATAAAATAGAGGCTGATCGCTGGAGAAATGAATATATTGAAGGGGTTTTGAAATTTGATGTGTTTACCTTGGCTGACATTAGGGACCTCAATGCTTTTAGATTGGTTTTTGAGTTACTGAGGGGCAAGGTGGGTTCACCGGTTTCGATCAGCTCTATTGCGGAAGATGTAGAAATATCATCTCACACGGTAAAAAAATATATTGATATTTTAGAGGCATTGTATGTTGTTTTTAGGGTCACTCCCTTTTCTAAAAAGATTGCTCGTTCAATAAAAAAAGAGCCTAAGATTTATTTTTTTGACACGGGTTTAGTGAAGGGGGATCGGGGCGCACGGGTGGAAAATTTTGTGGCTGTCAATCTTCTTAAACAAACTTTTTATCAAAGGGATACCAAAGGAAGCTCTACAAAATTGCATTATATTAGAAAGCGCAATGGACAAGAGGTTGATTTTTGCTTATCGGATGAAGACCATGTTCAAAAAGTGATTGAGGTGAAGACGTCTGATCTCAATTTGAGCAAAAACCTTTTGTATTTTTCTCAAGAAATAGCTGTCCCTGGCCTTCAATTGGTTTTTGATAAAGATGTAGAAATGGAATCAAAAGGGATCGAAGTTCGAAATATTAAAAAATATTTAGAAAGTATGGAAGTGTGAACAAAATAATGTATAATCCCTGAAGTAAAGAATACCCCTAATCTTAATGCCTTGGAATGTGAGCTTAAGGTTACTCTGAAAATTTTTGAAGAGAGTGAACGTGAGCCTACAAGGCGAACGCAACGAACTGAGAAAATTTTGACGGAGTAAAAACGCTTGCGAATCCGCCTCAGGCGCAGCAGCAAAGCGATTCAAAGAAAGGGGTCCCCAAAAATTGTCGAAGCGAGTCGAAGTGAGCCCAAAGGGCGAACCAGACGAACGTAGAAATTTTAGGGGAAGAGGAGGCGCTCACGGAAGTCGGAGGTCCGGTGAAATACCGGACCATAGACTGCAGTGAAGTGACTCAAAGAAAGGGGTCCCCGGAAATTGTCGGAACGAACGAAACGAAGTGTAGTAAGTGGAGAAATTTTTGGGGAGAAGGAGGCGCTCACGGAAGTCGGAGACAATGGCGATCAGCCATTGACGTAGACTGAAGTGAAGCGACGACGGGCGATTAGCTCAGTTGGCTAGAGCGCGGCATTGACGTTGCTGAGGTCAGAGGTTCGACTCCTCTATCGCCCACCACCCAAATTTTATGTTCCAGCTTACGAATCCGCCTCTAATCGAGTCGTCTTCTTCAGCTTACACATAAATTTGGGCCCCTCCCCAAAAATTTCTCCAGTCGTCACGTTTGTGCCTGCGGCAAATCTTTGGCTCCTTCCGACAATTTTTGGGGACCCCTTGAATCGCAGAGTCTCAAGCTTAAACAAAAAGGAAACTTAACAGGGAGGTAAGCCCACCACCATAAAATTTAAGTAGTAAATTATTTTCCAAATTTTGGCTTGTTTTTTAATAATATTTAATGTAGCTTTGGGTCTAAATATAATTTAACCCTCTATAAATTATGATTGATAGACCATCATCTGGGCCAGCACTAAGTGT
>CAZNDI010000072.1:0-5841 GCA_964571805.1 uncultured Candidatus Peribacteria bacterium | reverse complement strand
TAGTTTGTTTGGTTGGTAGGGTTTAGTTCGCCCTGGGGGGCTTACTTTGATAAGTTTATGGGAAGTTGAGTTTAATTCCCCTCTAGTAGATGGGTGCAGGGGTGTGTGCGATAGGCCCCCCTCTTGATAAAGAGGGGTTGGGGGAGATTTGCGATGGGCTCCCCCCTCCCTGAAAAAGTAAAAAAAGAAGAAATAGGAAAAAAGGGATGACTAGGTCACCCCTCTCCTCCTATAAAGTTGCCCTCCCGCGATACGAATGTTGACTTCTTGGCGGTATTTTTTCTGATTCACTCTCTGCTGCGTCAACATAGTCATAATATATGAGTAATGTAAAAATGTCAAAGCTTCATGACAATGTATTGATTTTAGCTTACTTATAAGCTAAAATTAAGGTGTTACAACTTTGTCACAACACAATAATAAAGCAATAACTAATAAGTAATCATTAGATAATATGAAATTAACCCAGGCTTTGCAAAAAATGGACCTTTCTGAAATTGAAGTGGATACCTACTTGGCCCTTTTAAAGGTTGCAGGTGCCCAGCCTGCTAGCATTTTAGCCAATCGCACCGGATTAAACAGAACCACAACCTATAAAGCCCTTGTGAATTTGGCTAAAAAAGGCCTTGTCACTAAAACGTTGCGACATGGAATCATTTGTTTTTTTGCGGAAAACCCCGAGGAAAAACTAGGGAAACTGCTCGATGAAAAGAAAAAAGCTATTGAAGAGGCAAACAACATTATTCTAGAAGCTCTTCCTTCCTTGATGATCGGAGAAACAGCCAGTCCCCTTCTCCCCAAGATTCGATACTACGAAGGAGTCGAAGGAATTCGGCAGATGAATGAATATACTTTAAAGGAAGGGGTGGATTGTTATATATATGGAGACATTAGTAAATTTTATAAAACTCTTGGAGATTTTGCTGAAGATTTCATTAAAAAAAGTCGCAAGCTGGGGATTAAAGTACATGCCATCATGCCCTACCATAAAGATAATGAGAAGTTCTATAAGAATAACCAAAATGAGCTGAGGGAAGTACTCTACATTCCTCATGATCTATTTTCCATTGAGGGAGAGGTACGAATCTTTGGAGACAAGGTGGGAGTTTTATCCCTAAAAAAGGAGTCTTTGATCGGGGTAATTATTGACAGTGAAAGTGTAGCAAAAATGTTTAAGTCTATTTTTATGCTCACCTGGAATGGTTATAACAAAAAAACTTTTAAGGCTCAGTGACAACTATTTTAAGTCGTCGCTAGCGGCGGTGAGATTCAATTTTGATTTAGCTATCACACAAACAAATACCTCTGCCTCTCCGACTTTTTCGTAATCCTCAACTTCAACAATTTCCTCATAAATGACCTCAAAATACTGAGCAAGAGCCGAAATTAAAACTTCCTTTGTTTTGGGATACATTTTAAATAAATTACTCTCCTTATCAATCAGGTAAAGATATGGCTCATCTTCACTGGCCGTTGAATTGATAGAAATATTATCTTTTCTTTTTGCGGAAGCTGAGTGGGCGGTTTCCATGGCCAAACAGAAGACCCCCGAAGGACTGAGGGCTTGAGCAATGACAGGCAATAAAATATCTTGAAATAAGCGAGCGGGCCAAAAATGCGCTGCAGAATAACAATAGATCATATCCAGACCCTTCCCCTTAAATTCAGCAAGTGAATCGACATAATCCTCACAGCGAAAATCAACCTGAAAATTCTCCATCTTTGCTCGCTTTTTAGCTTCATTGATGGCCGTCTGGCTCCCATCTACAGCCAAAATACGGCTCCCTGTCTGAGCTCCAATGAATAATGCATCATTGCCGTAACCACACCCCAATTCTAAAACCCTTGACTGGTCATTCAAATGGACCAAAACCATATGGGCAAAATCATTGGCAAGGCGCGAGGAAGAGGTTGAAAAGAGATGGCTTTTTTGACTGGAATGGATTTCTTCCCAACGTTGAAAAGCAACCACGCCATAAGTTTGCAAAAGTTTAAATACCTGCTGGTGTGACTCTAAGGTTCCCAGCTCCAATAAGTGTTTCACTTTCTCTAAATTTAAAATCTTCGAAGGATCTTTATTTTCCGTCACGAGTAAAGCACGGGGTGTGATCCTTTTGCTTTTATTGAGGCTGTCCATCTTAAGTAAGGAGTTATAGTGATTCACTAAGGGGGGCAACCTTACTATTATATGGTGTTTGTGAGCTCGGGTAATAACTCTATCCTTTTTATTTTAAGGCTGTCAATAAAAATCTGACGAATTGGAGAGGAAAACAGAAAATTTTAGAAAAAATTATACTTTAGCTAATCGATCACTTTCCACCTCACCTCCTTTTCTAGGTGACCCTTCACCGAAAAACCAGCGGCTTTTACATGCCCACCTCCCCCATATTGAGAGGCAATTTCTGAGACATTCACATCATCGTGAAGTGTGCGAAGAGACCCTTTGACCACATTATCACGCTCCGTTAAAATCACGCTGTAGACGGAATTTGGCACGGAGTTAACGTAGTCCACTACTCCGGACATCTCACTATAATCAGCCCCAGCTTCTTCAAAGTCTTGCTTGGTCACCACCGACATGGTGACCCCCTCAGGGGTTTGATAGGTACCCTTCAATACCTTTCCCCAAAGTTTCATGGTAGAAATTTTAGTCGTGTTGAAGATTTCTTTGCTGATTGAACGGAGGTTTGCCCCCTTTGCCAGTAAACGAGCCCCAATCATCAAGGCTTCTTGATCAGTGTTGGAATGCATGAAGCTTCCTGTATCCGTGTAAAGGCCAGTTAAAAGACAGGTTGCCGCATCACGGGTCACAGGCAACCCTAAATCCATGAGGAGTTGATAAACAATCATGGTATTGGCAGCAGCTTTGGTGACGACGAGGTTGTATTTACCGTAAAAATCATTGGTGGGATGATGGTCAATGTTCACGACTTCTCGACTTTTGTTGAAGAGTTCAGGAAATTTTTCGTGAACTCCAGTCAAGTGGGTGGCACCGGCGTCCACGGTAAAGATGAGGTCATAATTGATATGCTCTATTCCAAGTTGAACAGTTTCAATCTCCGGCATAAAAGAGAATTCAGGTGAGGGTGGATCGATGCAGGCAACCGTGGGTTTTTTCCCGATGGCTTTGAGGCTGTGATACAATCCTAGGCCTGAGCCAAGGGTGTCTCCGTCGGGAGACTTATGACAAATGAGCAGGATGGTTTCTGCTTTTTGAATGGCTTCCCCGATTTTTTTTACTTCTTGAGCGTCTAATTGCATGGTTTATTTTTGTTATTTTTTGGGTTGAGGGCTGATTTGATGGGGTTCATAGGGGTGAAACTTATTTTCCGCCCTTCAAACGAACAGCTTGCATCAAGGTTTTTTTGGGGTGGAGGGCTTAATTTGGGGGTCATAATAGTCTAATTTTCTTGAGGCAACAAATATTTGAAGTGGCGGGGGAAATGAAATATGATGTAATTGTAAACAAGGGGTCATGACCCCTTGCCAAATCACATGACACCAAGAACACAGGAGTTTACCAACAAATTATAAAAATGAATAAAATCAAAATCATCTTCATCGGGACGGGCGACATTGGACGAGAGCTTTTAAAATCTCTAAACGATCACCCTTTTATTGAAGTCATCCTAGTTGTAACAGGAGTAGATAAGCCGGCGGGACGGAAAATGGAATTGCAACCCTCTGTCATCAAAAAAACAGCTTTTGAATTGAATTTGGAAGTCTTTCAACCTGAAGCCATTAAAAGTCCCGAGGCAGTGGAGAAACTAAAAAGTCTTGCGCCAGATATGATGCTGGTGATGGCTTACGGCCAACTCTTGAGTCAGGAAGTTTTAGATATTCCCAGCATCGATTGCCTCAATGTTCACACTTCCCTCCTCCCTAAGTACCGTGGAGCGTCCCCTATTCAATCTGCCATTTTAGCAGGAGAAGAGAAAACGGGAGTCACGCTGATGAAAATGGTAAAGCAAATGGACGCGGGGGCAGTTTATCAGCAATTTGAAGTAGAATTGGCTCAAAATGAAACAACAGGATCTTTGGAAGCAAAGCTTTCTAGCTTAGCAGCCCAGGAAATTCCCAATGCTCTCATAAAAGTGGCGAATGGAGAATTGAAGTCGATGGAGCAAAATGAGGCTGAGGTGACTTCTGTGACTAAGATTTCGAAGGCTGAGGGGCAAATCAATTGGAATGAACCAGCGGATTTGATTGAACGAAAGATCAGAGCGTTTAACCCTTGGCCCTCGGCTTACACATTTTTTAAGGACAAACGGCTTAAAGTCCTCATGGCCAAAGCTCATGATCTCCACTCTACTGAACCCCCCGGGACGGTGATTAAAAATGAAGTTTGGACAGGGGTAGTCACGGGAAAGGGGGTTTTGGAATTGATTGAATTGCAGTCTGAAGGCAAGAAGCCCCAGACGATGAAGGAGTTTTTGAATGGGAATGGAGAATTTTTTAAAGTAAAACTATGGTGATTGCTTATTTAAAGAAAATATGTTTATATAAATTTCTTGTACTTGAATTAAGCCTATTTCTATGAGCATTGAATCAACGCCTTTATTGAGGAGGGTCTCGGAAATAGATCGAAAATATAGCAAAATAAGAAGAAAGCTAAGGGCAGTGGTTGGGATAAATAGTGGAGAAGATCAAATGTATCAAGCAGACTTGAACGCAATAATGGAAATTTTTGATTCGAGGGGTCAGGATTTCTTTAAAAATCTTCAATTTTTAACTCCTGAACAAAGAAGTGAATTGCTGGCAAGTCTCCATCGGCTTGAAATGCTTAAAGGCACAACCTTTAATAAGGAATTTAATACTTTTTGTTGTAGGCTTCAATATGCTTGTATATTAACTCCTTATTCGGACGCATTTTTAACAAATAAAGGAAATCAATTAAAAAAAAGAAGTGCGTCCGAGGGAATTGAGAGAGAAAATTACTCAAACTTTCATTTGTCACCTATTGGCTTAGCGGAAGATTATATTCGTCAGCCAGCCGCCCCGGATATCCCAGAGATATCTAAATTAAGATGGAATTTTAAAATAAAGTCTGATTTATTAGCCCCTGGCCCTAGTGATAAAAATAAAACAATGCCAGAATTTTTGAAATTTAATTCTCCACAAAGAGATTTTAATAAAAATGATCTAGCTATAAATGATTATCGTGTCGAAGATGAGTTTCGTCCTTATTATAATTTGCTGGTAAAATTACCTGATTCAGATCTTTCGTTCATTGGTATCATTCAAAGAATGGCCAATGTAAAAGAGGAAAGAATATGGAGAGGATTGCGTTTTTTAGAGACAAGAAGACCTTCTCCACTAGATAACCATCGTTTTGAATATGACGGCATTCAGGAGCAGTATGGTCTATTTATGGGTGGGAAAGGAGTTGTTTATCTACTAAAGTCATCCCTTCCAAGCCATGTGGTTTCTGAGAGTATCTTGAAGGCTGTTGCCCAAGGCTATTCCCCACTCGTTAATGACTCGAAAACTAGTTAAATTGAATCTAAAACTTCAACTCATGAAAGAATTTTTGAATGGGAATGGAGAGTTTATGAAGGCTAAATTGTAGAAGCACTTAACACTCCTTCCTTTTTCCTATATAATATGAAGGCTTTTTTGGAGATCGGAAACTCAGTGAGATTTCTCCGCAAGGTCGAAATGAAAAGTATATTTAAAACTTAAAATTGAAAATTAAAATATGTCCCCCTTTGAAAAATTTACACCCAACGCCAAACAAGCCCTCAGTGTCGCTGAGGAAGAGTCCCGCAAGCATGGGCTCCCTTATATCGGCTCTGAGCATTTACTGATCGGACTTTTGACTAACCCTCGCTCTTTAGCCTT
>CAZNDI010000071.1:0-5946 GCA_964571805.1 uncultured Candidatus Peribacteria bacterium | reverse complement strand
CGATATACCACATCTTGTATAAAGATTAATTTGCTAATTCTACATATTGTAATTTATATGATTTTAATCATCACAGGAAATGGCAAAGGAAAGACCACCAGTGCTCTGGGCACGGCGATGAGGGCTGCGGGTTGGGGAAAGACTGTTATTCTTGCCTTCTTTGACAAGGGGGGAAGCCATTACGGAGAGCAAAATATTTTAGACTTGTGGCAAGAAAGAATTCCAACCTTGCGCTTTGGAAAAATGCGTTTTGATGAAGAGGCGAGGACCTTTCGTTTCGAAAACACCCAGGCCGACAAAGATGAGGCTAAAAGAGGCCTTGAAGAAGTCCAAAAACACTTCAAAGACAAGCCTTTTCTCATCGTTTGCGATGAATTGATCAATTGTCTCAATTTGGGCTTGATCGAAGAAAAGGAGCTTCGAGCTTTCCTCTCTGCTTGCCCTCAGGAAACGCACCTTGTGCTTACGGGTCGCAATGTTCCCGAGTGGTTGGCGGAAAAAGCAGACTTGATTTCAGAAATCAATGAACGAAAGCACTATTATAAAAAGGTGAAAGATGCCGTGAAGGGGCTGGACTATTGAGGCTAAATAGTTTAGTATAGCTCAGATCGAATTAATCCCTCGTTTCCTCATGAGAAAATCCCTTTTCTTCAGCCTGGCGCTCATTGTCTTTTTGCTTTTTTCAACGGTTGGGAAGGCTCAAGAAGTCCCTCAAGACACTCCTAATCCCATTCAAAAAGACCTCCAGGAAGGCATTCAGGCCGAGGCGGGTGAAATTCTCGAAGTGCCCAAGATCCAGCCGGTGATTCAGAGTCAAGACTTGGTTCGGGTCAATCGAAATATTATTTTTGATGCCTCTTCAAGCACACTTTTAGAAGGCCAAGGTGAGGCCGTTTACCGTTGGGATTTAGGCGATGGAAAGAAGGTCGAGGGCCAAGAAGTGGTTCATACCTACGAATCTACAGGTAATTATACGATCACCCTCACGGTGACGCAGGGTCTAGAATCAGCTTCAGTGAGCCAAGAAATTTTTGTTTACAACAAGCTTGCCATCCTCTTAACCGATGCGACAGACTGGTCAAAAAATATTGAGAACCTCAAAAAGGATGCGGCCGATCAGGGGACTCAATTGTTGGTGATAGAAAGTTACGAGGCGGGCACCGCCTTTGCTTCCGAAGATGCCCTTTACAATCAGCTCAATGACAATCTTTCTGCCCTCAATGCCGCGGACAGCATTTCGATATGGACCACGCAGGGGAATGGCATCAATGCCCTCACGCGACTCATCCAGCAAAGCTCAGAAAAGGAGTCGAAAACCGTTCGGGAAGGGTTGGCTAAAAAAACCCTCTTGGTGGTCACCGATCAAAACATCAACACGCTAGGGCGAATTTTGCAAGGAAGTTATAATATTATTTTGCCCAAGCAAATTGTCATCGCCCGCCAGTACGAGCTAAAAAACTTCATCACGGCCCCCTCCGATGATGCCTTTTTGGCAGATTTGGAAGCCAGCATTTCGGATTACACCGTCATCAATGCAGAAACGGGTAAAATCAGCATACTAAACTCCCTTTCCTATTTAGTGAGTTATATGATTTCGAAAGGGATCGACAGCAACACCCTCATGTTGCTTTTGATGCTCCCGCTCATCGCCACGGTGATCGCTGTCTTAAAACAAGTGATCGGCATGACGACGTTTGGGGTTTATACTCCTTCTATCATCACCCTTTCCTTTTTCTCTTTGGGGTGGCCTTTGGGGCTAACGATTCTTTTCATCATCATTGTGACGGGAGCGTTGATGAGGCGACTTTTAGACCGCTTTAACTTATTGCATATCCCTCGTGTAGCCATTATTTTGACCTTTTCGACCTTAATCATCTTGCTCACCCTTGGTCTTGGGGTTTACTTTGATGTTCCTGGCATCACCACGCTTGCTGTTTTTCCTGTCCTCATGATGATCACGCTCGGAGAAAAATTTGTCATTGCCCTGAGAGGAAAGGGAATTTACGACACCTTCATTCTTTTGTTCGAAACGTTACTCGTCTCTTTCATCTGTTACGGCGTGGTGCAGTGGTCTTACCTCCAAAGTCTGATTTTAGGTCATCCTGAACTGATTTTGCTCCTCCTCCTCTTCAACTATGGCTTGGGCCGTTGGACGGGTCTCAGGCTCATGGAATACATTCGTTTTAGAGAGGTGATGAAACATTCTGAAGAATAAATAACTGAGCGAAGAGCGTGGAGCGAAGAGCGAAGAGCTCACCGCTCACCGCTCACCGCTCACCGCTTAAAATTATGTGGTTTTTCCATAACCCAGGGCTCCTGGGCATCAACGCGCGCAATCTGTTGTACATCAAGCCTTACAATGCTAAAAAAGCAGTTATGATGGCCGACAGTAAGCTCAAGACTAAAAACTACCTTTCGGCTCGAGGGGTACCTGTAGCGAAGTTGTATCATGTGATTCATCGCAAGATAGACCTCAAATCTTTTGATTTTTATAGCCTCCCCACCTCTTTTGTGGTCAAGCCCAATGCGGGTTATGGAGGAGAGGGCATCATCATCATCACAGGAAGAAAGGGGGGTAATTTTGTCAAAGCTTCGGGGGATATCATTTCATCTCAAGATTTGGTCGCTCATGTGAGTGATATTTTAGATGGCCGCTATTCCATCACAGATACGGCTGATTCCGCTCTATTTGAGCAACGTCTAGAGGCACCTGAACTACTCAAAAAAATGTCTTACAGAGGGCTGCCCGATTTTCGGATTGTGGTCCACAATCTCATTCCCGTCATGGCCATGCTCCGCCTCCCCACCGAGAGGTCCAATGGAACCGCCAACATCCACATGGGGGGGATTGGCGTGGGGATCGATGTGGCTAAGGGGGAGTTGACCTTTGCCACTCAGTTTGGGAAAAAGATAGACAGCATTCCGGGTTTCGGTTCGGTCAAAGGGATTAAAATGCCCCGTTGGAATGATTTCTTGCTCATTGCCTCCAAAGTTCAACAACTCACTAACCTTGGGTTCGCAGCCGTGGATATTGTGTTGGATAAAAACATGGGTCCCGTGCTTTTAGAAATCAATGCCCGAGCAGGTCTACAGGTTCAAATTGCGAACATGGCTCCCTTGCGCAAGCGTTTGGAGCGGATTGAGGGCATCAAAGTCAATAGTCCAGAAAAGGGCGTTCGCATTGCTCAGGATATTTTTGGTCAAAAAATTGAAGAAAAAAAAGACCTGGTGAAGGGCAGGACGGTCGTGGGGACCATGGAGCACATTGAGCTCATAGGTAAAAAGGAAACGGTAAAAATCATCGCTCGCATTGACTCTTATTTTGAAAAGTCTTTTTTGGACCAAACCCTGGCGGAACAAATTGGAATGGACGAAACCAGGCGGTGCAAATTCAATCTCATGGAACGTAAGGTGACCACCGTCGTCGATTTGAAGGATATCAAAGACAAGCCTTATCAAATGGTCATTGGCCAACGGGACCTGCAAAACTTTTTGATTGACCCCACCCGTCGTTCTTTTCGCGATTCAGAAAAGATGGATGTACCTCTTCCCCTTCTCAAGCGGATTTTCACAGAAAATGAATTGAAAAAAATTGACAATGAATTGGCGGATATTGATACAGAGATCAAGCTTCTAAGTCATTTGCGTCCGATAAATCTGTTGGAAGAAAAGGCTAAATTTTTACTCGATACCAGCTATAATCCTCAATTTGAATACAAAAAATTCCTTTTCAATGCCAAAAATCTCCACACTCGTTTAAAACGCATTGAATTTCCCGAGACGAACATGGGCCTTTTGTGGCGCAAAAAAGCCGATGAGATCAAACGAAAACTTGCTTTGCTTGACGCCCGAGGCACACCAGAATTCACCGAACGATCCAATGCCCTTTATCCTGCTCCAGATGAAGCCTTGGTGGAGCGGGCTATGGCTCAAATCAAGACGATGCCTGAAAATTTTCCAAAAACGTCTAAAATTCTTACTGCCAAAGAAGCTAAAAAACATTTCGAAAAAGCCATCGAAGATTATGGGCTAAAGGGCTGGAGGGTGAAGCTGAAGGATGATTTGGTCCCTGATGCGACTGCGGGAAAAAGCAACACTATTTTTATTCGAACCACGGCCAAATTTTCTAGACATCGCCTCAAAGGCACCATCGCTCATGAAGTTGAAACACATGCGTTCACCGCCATGAATGGTTCCCTTCAGCCTTATCGTTTGTTTCAGCGAGGTTTGGCTGATTATTTGATGACAGAAGAGGGGTTGGCCGTTTACAATCAAGGAAAAACTGAGTCCAGTGAAACCGGTAAAAAATATTGGGGAGCTTCTTCTGTCATTGGCATTTCCACAGCCATGAAGGGGAGTTTTGCGGACGTTTATCAGGTCATTTTAAAGCTGGGCTTTGGGCCCACGCGAGCCTGGTCGGTAGCGCTTAAGGCAAAGCGAGGTTTAATGGACACAAGTCAGCCCGGGGCCTTCACTAAAGATGGGGTATACTTTAGGGGGCATCAGATGATTGTTGATTTTGTGGAAGAAGGAGGGGATTTGAGGGATTTGTATTATGGAAAAATAAACCTAGAAGATTTGGCCGTGGTCAAAAAGATCAAAGGCCTCAAGCCTCCCGTCTATTTACCTGATTATTTGAGAGATTGAGAAGATAGTAAGGTCTTAAAGGTTTGATTTAATATTTTTTTTAAATTATAATCCCTTCTTAATCATTTAATTCTTTTTTGTGAATAAAAGTCCTATGAGTAAGGAGAGGTCTGTGGGGTTTAATCCAGATAAAAAACTCACTGTGGCTCAGTCTATTATGGGTCAAGAAGAGTGGATAGATTTTTTGGCAGGTAGACTTGATGAGTATGTTTCAGCGATTGAGGCGAAGGAAAAGGGTATTCCTCAATTAATTTTGCAGGAGGTATCAGAATTTCTTTTTGCCCAATTGGGTAAAAACAACAAAGAGGTTTTTTTGGAGTTTGAAAGGGCTTGTAGAATTTTGATGAATCGAGACTTTCCTTTTCCTTATGAATACGCAATTGCTGATGCTTTGCGGTTACATGATGGGGGAAGGCAAGTGGCTTCAACAAGGCCTCAGGTACAGTTGGTTTTGAAAATGGCTTCGTGAGATCCCTTCCGGCTCCCCACCCTTGTCATTTCGACCTCAGCGGAGAAATCTATTCCCCAATTCTTCATTCTTAATTATTAATTCCCCGGTAACAAGCTGGCTATCGCCGATTTTCTCTTTACTCTCCTCCCAGTGAATTGTCACTTTTTTTGAGGCCAAAAAAGTAACCAAAAAAGCCTCGGAGGGTAGACGACGCGGTCGCAAGCTTATACCTTTATCCATCATCTGCCCATCCTGTCTTTCGCGAACGACAGGGCCGTCTACCCTCCGAACCTCCCAGCCTCCTGGAAACCATTACAAGGGCAGAAACACAGAGTTACAAATCACCAATCACCAATGACCAATCCCAAGTTAATAAAATTTCTATGAATCGTTCTGATTGGGAGGACCTTTTTAGAAAGTTTATTAGATGAGTACAGAGCTAGTCTAGTGCTTATAATGGCCTCTTCTCGATAGTTCTTTAGTTATTTTCATCTAAAGTATGTGGCTTTAGTTGATTGATATTTAAAAGGTGGCCATTTGTAAAATCGTTACTACCACTATCTGAAAGTACTGCTCCATTTAAAACTGTTGGATATTGATGTTGTCCCCATGCAGAATAGTCACTCCAGATGAAAGATTTACCTAATTCCATCTTTTGAGAGTAATCATGTGGTTCTACTGAGAAAATACCAGCATTGACATTCTCCTTTACATAAACTTTACCTGTATTTGGTGTAGTAGCCTCTGCATCAATTCCTGTTAACTCTTTATCATCAGGTAATAGCTGAGTTACAACACGGTCATTGACGCCAACCCCATATATAGAAGCCGTAAGGGCATAATCTGCT
>CAZNDI010000070.1:0-6004 GCA_964571805.1 uncultured Candidatus Peribacteria bacterium | reverse complement strand
AAGCCATTGGATTTAGCTTTAACGACCTAGTCGTCATCTTATTAAAAAAGGCCATCAGAGAAGGGGGCATGGACCTACGACACAATAGCCTCACTGAGAACGGTTTTACTCCTGAATTTGAAAAGAGTATAATCAACACCCATCAGGCGAATGATTATGAGGAATTTGAGTCTGTGGAAGAAATGATTAATAGAAATAAAGGAGCTATTTAGCACTATGGAAAGCTTCTAATAACTCTTTATTTTCTTTATCTATCGATCGACAATATTCCAAGTATTCTTCAATATAATTGTTATTATGGCTTATTGCCTTAATAACCAAATCTTTATTGAGTGTTTGATCGAACGGAGATCTGGTTAATAAAATCTTTATTAGGGAAACAAAATTTAATAAGCGCCTATCACCATCAGGTAAGAGTAAAATGGATTTGAAAAATATTTTATCAACAATAGGCATCAATTCTGGTAAATTAGCCTCCATACCTGAACTTGTGCGCTCAGAGCCATACCGAAGAAGCTGGTAAAGCTTGTCGTCACATAAACTCGCTGTAAAGGTTTTTATATCGTCATCATCAAATACAGGATTAAAAGGAACACTCTCTAATCTCAACTTCTCAATTTTATGCCCATATTGGGTAACGGAATCAAAAAAGGCAGTATCAGTTTTTTTATGAACTAGAAGGAATATTTTTAAAGATTTCTCAGCTATTTCTACGATTTTAGGTAATATTACCAAGGATGTTGTAATTGGCTCAAGAAAATATAATATCCTCATTGAAATATAATCCGAACAGAGGATAGGAAATAATCTAACTGCAAAATCAAAATAATCAATTTCTTTTTTTAAAGGTAACTGCTTACGACTTAAGATAATTTTTTTAGATTTTTTTATTTTTTCCATTGAAGAACTAGTAATTAATAATGTGGCCAATTTAAATAATAGCTTGTCCAAAAGCCTTATTCCAGCTAAACTCACTTGGCCCTATTACATATATATAAGTACAAACTCATGGATATTCGAAACATTGCCATCGTCGCTCACGTAGATCACGGAAAAACAACCCTGGTAGACGCCTTACTTAAAGCCAGCGAATCATTTGACGTGCACAAAGGACTGGAAGAACGAGCGATGGATAGCAACGACCAGGAAAAGGAACGTGGGATTACCATCTACGCAAAAAACGCCTCCATTCAATACAAAGGAGCCAAACTCAACATCGTGGACACCCCCGGACATGCCGACTTCGGTTCTGAGGTAGAACGTGTGCTTCGAACCATTGACGCCGTTATTCTAGTCGTCGACGCCTACGAAGGACCCATGCCTCAAACCAAATTCGTACTCCGAAAATCTTTGGAATTGGGACACAAAGTACTCGTCGTCGTGAATAAAATTGACAAACCCACTGCCCGGCCCGACGAAGTAATCAATTTGACCTTTGACCTCTTTGCCAGCCTAGGAGCTTCGGACGAACAAATGGACTTCCCTTATATCTACGCCATCGCGCGAGACGGAGTGGCTGTAAGGCAATTGAATGATGAACGAAAAGACATCACTCCACTCCTCGACTTCATCTACGAACATGTAAAACCCTCCAATTTCGATACAACTGCCCCTTTCCGAATGCAACCTGCCACCTTGGGCTACGATAACTTCTTAGGCCGCATGGGAATCGGACGCATCTACGAAGGCACCGTTAAAGTGGGAGACAATGTCACTATCGTGAACATGGAAGGGGCCAAACGAAAAGGAAAAGTGTCACAACTGTTCACCTACAATCAAATGGATCGCGTGGAAGCCAAGGAAGCTTTTGCTGGAGACATTGTGGCCCTTGCCGGAATTCCTGATATTTATGTGGGAGAAACCATTTCCAGTAAAGATGATGTCGAACCTTTGCCCGCTATCAAAGTGGATGAACCCGCCTTGGCCATTGATTTCATGGTCAATGACTCCCCTTTTGCCGGAAAAGAAGGAAAAATGGTCACCAGCCGACACATTCGAGAGCGCCTGGAGAAAGAACTAGAAACCAACGTCGGATTAAAAATTGAGCTCAGTGGAGGTACTGACACCATGAAAGTTTACGGACGAGGAGAAATGCACATTGCCGTCTTGATTGAGACCATGCGTCGAGAAGGGTTTGAACTTCAAATTTCCCAACCCGAAGTGATCATGAGAGAAATTGATGGAGTCAAACATGAACCTGTGGAGGCTGTGGTCGTGAATGTTCCAGATGAATACGCCGGAGCTGCCATTCAAGCCTTAGGCAAACGTAAAGGAATCATGACGAACATGAAGTCTGAAAACGGAAATACAACCATTGAATTGGATGTTCCGACTCGAGGGCTCCTTGGTTTCCGTTCAGAATTCTTAGTGATGACCCGTGGAGAAGGCACCCTTTACCACTCCTTTGACCGCTTTGAACCGTTCATGGGGGCAATTGAAAAACGTTCCGTCGGCTCCATGATTTCTGGAGATACCGGTCCCACCATGGCCTACTCTCTTTGGAAATTACAGGAACGTGGGGCTTTATTTGTCCCCCCAGCCACAGAGGTATATGAAGGCATGGTGATCGGTGAAGCCAATCAAGGGATGGACTTAACCGTCAATCCTCTCAAAAACAAGAAACTCACCAACGTTCGCGCTTCTGGTTCAGATGAAGCCTTAACTCTAACACCTATCATTCCCATGACCCTGGAGAAAGCGATTGAGTATATTGGACCCGATGAATATGTGGAGATCACACCAAAAAGTGTGCGCTTGAGGAAGAAATATTTGAATGAAAATGATCGGAAGAGGAATAAATAGAGGCCTCCTCCGACTCCTCCGAAGGAGGAGGGTAAATTTAGTTAAAATTAAAAAATTATTCCAAATTTTCCCCTCCTTTGGAGGGTTAGGGAGGCATCCAAATCACATGAAAAAAATAACCATCTACACCAAAGACTATTGCCCATACTGTGATTCAGCTAAGGTCCTATTGACTCAAATTGGGGCAAAGTATGAAGAAATTGACATCACAAAGACACCTGAAATGATTCATGAGCTGGTTAAAAAATCAGGTCTTATGACCGTGCCTCAGATTTTTGCGGGGGATAAATGTTTGGGCGGGTATGATCAGATTTCGGCTTTGCATGGGGAAGGGAAATTACTGGAGGAGTTGGGGTTTTAAAAAATAATTTATTTATTTATCACTATATTTATGAAAAAAATTACATTCCTTGCAATTTTTGGTCTATTAAGTTTCTCAACAGTAACTTTGGCAACAGGCGGGTTACGTATAAATCTCTTTGATGATCTTAAAGATTCCTTTGAAGGAGGCGTGGCTCAAAATTGGTACACAGAAGCAGCTCACAACCTTAAAGACCTTAATATTATCCAAGGAATTAATGGAAACTTTGTCCCGGAAAAAGCTGTAAGTAGGGCAGAATTGGCCGTAACTCTAGATCGTTTTAATAATTATTTAGCAAATCCTATGGGTATAAAATGGGAGCAGAAAAAAAATAATTATTATTCCGTAAGTTATCCAACAGAGGCTATTTTTACAAACAAAAAAATAACTCTGCAAGAATGTGACTCCGGCTTAATGGGGATGGGAGATAATAGATTGTATGTTACATGCATCAACTCCAACGGCACAACGATTCAAGATATTATAAAAGGTTTTGAGGGAAAAGATCGGAGCACCAGTTATGAAACCTTTATTTTAAATGGTTTTAATGCATGGAAAGTAACAAGCATTTTTCCTTCAGGAGAAGCAACACAAACAGTCATCATTGAAGTAAAAGATAAAATCTATCAAATAGGTTATGGGCAAAGCTTAAATGATTATGGTTTTGAAACTTTTTATAGAAGCTTTAAGCCATTATAAAAATACATAAACCTATCCGTTCAGAAAATAATTAATAGTAATATTCCAGCGATTCTCAAATGAAATTTCAGTCAGCACAACAAGTGCAACAAGGGGTCATGGATTCTTGCACCATCACAAGTGAAAAGGCTAACCACTAGCCACTGGCCGCTAACCACTCTCAAAAAAATGACTAAACAAGACCTCCTTCAAATCATCTCGAACCCTGAAATGATCGATTATGCCCTCTTAAGAAAGGAGGAGTCTCTTCAGCTCTTTCCAGAAGTATTAGATGAGCTTCTTACAGAGGCGGATGAAGATTTTGAAGCCCTTTTGAAAATGCCCGACAGCGACGTCAATTATGACACCTTCATGGACCCCTTTTTTACTGGAGATGAAGTATTGAGCAACCTGTTTAAAGCGGTAGACAGCTTCAATTCCACGGATTCAAATGATCAAACCCGAAAAATCATCGCTGATTTTCAGCCTAAGTTAGTGGATTTTCAAAATAAAGTCAGCTTGAATTCCGACCTTTATGCCAAGTTAAAGCTCATTGAAACTCAAGAGTTATCTGAGGACGAGCGACGATCCCTTTCACTGGTGATTCGAGACATGGAAGTCGCAGGAGTCCACTTACCGGAAGAAAAGCGAGAACAACTCAAGGGCATAAAGCGCGAATTGAGTGAATTGTCAGAGAAATTCAGCAACAATGTCACCGACTCAAAAGCTGAATTTTTTTATGAAATTGAAGATGATACAAGTTTAAAAGATGTACACTTGGAGGACCTGGAGGCTGCCCGAGAAGAAGCCAAAAAGAGAGACTCAAAGGCTGAATTTGTTTTCACTCTCAGCCCCCCAAGCTATTTAGCCATCATGCGTTATTGTGAGGATGAAAAGATCCGGGAAATTTTTCATAAGGCAAATAATACCGTGGCAACTCAGGGGCCGAAAGACAACAGAGGAATAGCTTTAAGAATTTTGAAACTCCGGGAAGAAAAGGCAAAATTACTAGGATTCAATAATTTCGCTGAATACATCCTACAAGAACGCATGGCGCCAAGCCCTGAAAAAGTGATCGAAATTCTAAAGCAGGTCAAAGCAATAGCAGGAAAAGAAGCTCAAAAAAACGTAGATGGATTAAAGCAATACTCGGGTAAACCTGATTTTAAAGAGTGGGATATTTCCTTTTACGCCGAAAAATTAAAAATGGAGAAATATAAGGTGGATGAAAAAATGCTCCGACCTTATTTTGCCCTCGATAATGTTTTGAAGGGCCTATTTAGACTGGTCAAAACCCTCTTTGACCTTGATATGAAGCTCATCGATATGAATGAATATGCCCCGGGATCCAAAGCCTACAAAGTCTTTCACAAAGGGGAACATATTTCTTATTATTTCCTGGATGTTTATACACGTCCCGCAAAAAGACCAGGAGCTTGGGCCAATGATTTACGCTCAGGCTATATAAAATCCAATGGAGAAAAAAGGTTACCCATTGTCATCAATGAGTGCAACTTCCCCACCCCCAATGGAGACAAGCCCTCTCTTCTCACTCACCGAGATGTGGAAACGATTTTTCACGAGTTTGGTCACGCCATCCATGTGATGCTCAGCAGTCAAAACTTGGCCAATTTGAATGGCTTCAACACCGAGTGGGATTTTGTGGAAGCTCCTTCTCAAATTCTTGAAAACTGGTGCTGGGAACACGAAGTCCTCAGTTTATTTGCCAAACACTACGAAACCAGCGAAGTCATCCCCCAAGAGACCATCGATAAACTCAAAGACTCTAAAAACTTCATGAGTGGCCTCTTCTTGATGCGTCAAAATGAATTCGGCTTCCTAGATTTTCTCCTCCACACTGAACCAGTACCTGATAACGTGGAAGCATTGGATAAAAAATGTGAAGCCATTTGCAATGAATACGGCGCTTTAAAGAAGTTTGAAGGCTATAGCATGTACACCTCTTTCTCTCACATCTTTGCCGGAGGCTACAGTGCCGGTTACTATAGCTATGTGTGGGCGGAGATTATGGAAGCGGACATGTATGAAAAGGCCAAGGAAATGGGAATTTTAAGCCCTGAATTTGGTGAAAAGTATGTGAACGAAATCTTGGCTCCAGGGACTAAAAAGCCTGCCATGGAACTGTTTACCAATTTCATCGGG
>CAZNDI010000069.1:0-6068 GCA_964571805.1 uncultured Candidatus Peribacteria bacterium | reverse complement strand
TTCCTCCGATTGAATTGATAAAAACTTCTGAATCTGAACTGATAGAAATCTGCTCCAAATTCTATCGTCAGCATTCTTTTTTGATCGCCGAAAATGGGGGTGATTTCGAAACTTTTGAACAGCTTTCCGAAGGAGGCTGTGTCTTTTCTGACATGTCGAGAGTAGTGAGAGGAAATAGAGATGAGATTGTGGTTCAATTTTCGACTGCCCCACAAAATTTGGATTGCAATGATTACTTTTTACCTTTGGTTGCACCTCTAGATGCCGGAATTCAAGGCTTTGATTCTCGCTATGAAATCCAATTTGAAGGGGCAGAAAGGGACACGGAATGAAGACATTTTTTGAACCTTTTTTAATCTGTCAATCATCCGTATAATTGAGGTAGTTTTTAACTTGAAAAATCAATGACGCAACATTATTTAGAATTTTCCAAAATGACCGATGAGGAAGTGCTTCAAGTCCTCAAGGCGAATAAAATTGGTTTGACGGTCGAAGAGGCTCGAAAAATTGAGGCTATTTTAGGCCGAGCACCTACCCTTACCGAAGCCGTGGTGTGGGGCATTCAGGGGTCGGAACACTGCAGTTATAAGAGCTCTAGACGATTTTTAAAAAACCTCCCCACCGAGGCGCCCAATGTTATTTTGGGTCCTAGAGAAGACGCGGGAATTGTTGAGATTTGCCGGGATGGGGAAGATCGATGGGGGCTCGTCATGAGTCATGAATCCCACAATCATCCTTCTCAAGTGGTTCCTTTTGAGGGAGCAGCGACAGGGATTGGGGGGAATGTGAGAGATGTCATGTGTATGGGGGCCAAGGTGATCGGTATTTTAGACCCGCTTCGCTTTGGAGAGCCAGAAAATAATGAAGCTCGCGTCATTGCCAATGAAGTGATTCGCGGGGTAGCAGGCTATGGAAATCCAATTGGAGTGCCAAATTTAGGAGGGGACATCAATTTTGGTGAAGCCTTCAATGAAAATTGTTTGGTCAATGTGGTCACTTTGGGGTTGGTCAAAGAATCAGAAATCATCCATTCTTATTGCCCTGCTGAGGCTGCTGAGGTGGGCTACGACATCATTTTGGTCGGGAAGGCTACGGATAACAGTGGGATGGGTGGGGCGGCCTTCGCGAGTTTGGAATTGGATGAAGACGATAAAGAGTCAAATAAGGGCGCGGTCCAAGAGCCGAATCCATTTTTAAAGCGACACCTTTTGGCCAGCAGCTATGATCTTTTTAAGCGCCTCAAGGCCATGGACAAGCTGGATAAAGTCGGTTTTAAAGACATGGGAGCGGGTGGAAATGTTTGTTCTACGGTAGAACAGGTCGCTGAGCAGGGCTTTGGAGCAGACATTGACATCGAAAAAATTCATACCGCCATCGAAGGATTAGATCCCAGTGTGATTGCTGCCAGTGAAACCCAAGAGCGCTTTGCTTGGACTTGTCATCCTGAATTGACTCCGATGATTTTGGACCACTACAACAATAAGTGGGAATTGGGAAAGGTTGCCCATAAAGCTCAAGCCTCGTGTGTGGGCAAGGTGACAGCAGGAGGTCAGTATGTCATGAACTATAAGGGCGAAAAAGTCATCGATGCCAAAGCCAAAGACATCACCGAGGGCTTGCAGTATAAACGACTTACCTCTCCAAAAGACTATAGTCATCTCTTGGAGCCGAAAATTGATGAATCACAGTTGGAATTGAATAAAATTTTTATTCAACTTATGGGGGCCAAAAATATTTGTAGTCGTAAATCGGTTTACAATAAATATGATAAAGATGTTCAGGGCAATACGATCATCGAAGCGGGTGAGGCTGATGCAGGCCTCATTGCTCCTCTTTTGGAAATGGAGGGGGTTAGTCCTCAAGCTCAAAAAGTTGGAGTTGCAGTCACTTCAGATGGAGTGTCTCGTTATTCCCAAATCAGTCCCTACTGGCAAGCAGCTAATGCCACGCTTGAGGCCATGCGCAATGTCACTTGTGTGGGGGCGCTTCCGGCCGCTATCACCGATTGTTTGAACTATAACAATCCCGAGAAGCCCGAGCTCCTTTGGGAGTTGGAAGAAGGGGTACGCGGCATTGCAGAGGCTTGTAGAGGTGTGGAACTTAAAAATTATCCTGGTCATCCTACTCCAGTCATTTCGGGAAATGTGAGTTTATATAATACAGTCGATGCAACGGCTATTATTGGTTGTGCGGGGATCATTGCTGATTTTGAAAAAGCAATCACGCCTCAATTGAAAGGGGAGGGGAATCGCTTGTTTCTTTTTGGGGATCGTCGGGATGAATTGGGAGCCTCTGAGTTTTACCACTTGTTGGGTCACTTGGGAAAAAATGTTCCGACCGTTGATTTTTCTGAGGCCCAGAAGGAGATTTATACCGTGATCGACGGTGTTGACCAAGGTGTGATTGTCTCCGCTCACGACATTTCTGAAGGGGGATTGCTTTGTGCTTTGGCCGAAATGACTCTTCCTCATCCACGAAAAGGGGGAGGGAAGTTGGGCATGTTGATTGATCTTTCTTTGGTGGGGTCAGGCCTAAAAACATACCAAAAAATGTTCTCCGAGACGGGGGGGTTTGTGGTGGAAGTGCCTAAAGAAAAAATTGAAGATTTTAAGAAAATTTGTAATCTTTATTCTCTGCAACCTTTTGAATTAGGGGGGGTCACTTTTGAATCCAGAATCATCGTCATGGAAAGAGGGTCTGAGGTGATTCATCAATCGTTGGACGTTTTGCACGATGCCTTTTTGAACAGCTTGCCGAAATACCTTAAATAGTTGAGAGATTAATGTTCCACGATTAAGGTTGAAAGAGTCTTTAATCATTAATCTTTCAGCCCCCAATATGAAAAATATTTTTCTTTTCACCGGCGAAGAAACCTATCTACTGAATGAGCAAATTAAATCTTGGAAGAAGGCTTTTGTTGAAAAGCATGGAGATCTCAATCTGGAGGTTTTGGAGGCGACTCAAGTGCCATTGAACGAAATGATGGCTTCTCTTACAGCTATGCCTTTTTTGGGCGATAAGCGGCTGATTTTTGTCCATGGCTTGCCAGATGCTCCTAAAGCCAGACAGGCTGATAAAATCACTAAAAAAGATGAAAAGCGAGAAGAGGATCTGAAAAAGTTTGAGGCTGATTTGAAAGACATCCCTGAAACTTCGGTCGTTGTTTTTATTCAGCCCAACCCAGATAAACGGAAGTCTTTCTATAAAAATTTGTTGAAGCAAGTCGAGGTAAAAGAGTTTAGTCTTTTGGCTGGATCTACTTTGATTCAATGGGTCCAGAATAGAATTCGGTTCAAAGGTGCTCAGGTCAGCTCCTCTGTGGCTGAATATCTTGTTTCACTTACGGGCCAAAATTTGTGGCATTTATCCACAGAAATAGACAAGTTGACTTCTCACAGCCCGGGGGCGAACCTCTCAAAAGAGCTCATTGATGAGCTGGTGGTGCCTACCATTGAGGCCAATGTTTTTCAACTGACTGATGCCTTGAGTTCAAAAAATAGAACTAAAGCCATGCTTTGTTTGCAGAGAACAATGACGGCAGGAGACAATTTGCAGCCCGCTTTTTACATGATTGTTCGTCAGTTTCGTTTATTGCTTCAAGGCCGTTCTTTTTCTGATAAAGAGGTTGCTCCTTCACCCGCTACATTTGCAGCAAGGCTAAAACTTCACCCTTTTGTGGCTCGGAATACTTTGGCTCAAGTGAAACGCTTTAAGGCCGAAGAATTGAAAAGAGCGTATAAAAATCTTCTGGAAATTGACACAGGATTAAAGACTAGTCGAATCAAAGTTTTAACCGACGATCAGACAGAATTGGCACTGGCCATTGAACGATTTATTTTAGACCTCTGTCGTTGAGGCATTTTCTTTTTTGTTCTGAATTTCTTTAAAGGAAATGGTTTTTATGATTTCCTCAAATTTCTTTTCAGCCTCTTCTGGCTTTTCTAATTCGGCGGCATAAATCCAAAAGTGAACAAAGTTTTCACCTCGATCAAAAGAGTAATGATAATTGTTCATGTAGGCACCCTCTTTTGCGGGATCAATACTTTTGTGTTGAACCCAATAGCTTAAGGCCTCGTAGTTATTGATTCCAACTTTCTCCCCTTCACTAACCGTGGGGCAAGCTTCCTTTTGCTTACAATTAGAGGCCTGGAATTCCCTCTCTTTTTCTAAAAAGCTCTCAATTTTTGTCTCAGGAGCTTCTTTTGAAAAATCATAATAAATCGTGGGAAAGGTATTTTCAGTTTTTGCTTGAATTGAATTATTTTGAACGCTATAGTCCGCGGGCAATTCCAAGGAAAAGGGAGCTTCCTTCTCATTTTCAAATTCATAGGACTGAATTTCTTGTGCCTTTTTCTCAGTTTCAGTATTTTTTGCTATATCTTGTTTATTGCATCCTGATAGAAGGATGAGCGGTGTGAAGAGGGAGAGCAAGATTATTTTGTGAGTTTTCATGAGTGTGGTGTGTTGATGGTGAAATTCTAGCAGGAAAATATGACTTTGAGCAAACCAGGAGTTTTTCTCTCTTATAATTTGTTTATTATTGCTATAATTGATTCATGAAAATTTTTGGAAAAAAAAATCAGGCGATGTTTGATAAGTGGTCCTTAGGACATATCCTCTTTTATTATGGCTTTACAAAATTTCTCTTGCTTCCCTTGAATTTTTGGTACGCTTTACTTATTGTTCTGGTCATTGGCTTCATTTGGGAAGTGGTGGAAATATATCTTGAAAATTCCCCCAATCAGTGGTTTGATGAAAAGGAGATTTGGCACAATCGCTTTATAGGTGATTTTTTGTCTAATTTATCTGGCTTTCTGTTGGGGTGGTTTTTTTGAATGAGGCTATTGTTTGGTGATCAATACTTCTTCAATTCGTTTTTTCGACATTTTTTTAACCTGAAGTTCCAAATTTTCAAACATGATCCTTTCGCCCAAACTTGGAAAGCTTTGCAATTTTTCCAAGATGAGTAAGCTCAAGGTTTGATGCTCGGGATAGTCCAATTCTACATCCAAGGCCTCATTGATTTCTTCAATGGTAATGTCAGCTTCAGCCAACCATTCATTTTTCCCTATTTTTTTAATTTTATCCTCTTCCTTATCCTGTTCATCGACAATGTCGCCCACAATTTCCTCAAGAATATCCTCCATGGTCACAAGGCCCACCGTGTTGCCTCTTTCATCCACCACTATGGCAATGTGCTGACGTCTTTTTTGAAATTCCTGAAAGAGCTTAGAAATTGATTTCGTTTTAGGAATCACGATGGGGAGAGAATATTTTACATCCCTCAATGTGGCTGGTGGGTTATCGTCATGGGTGATTTTCAAAATGTCATGCACGGTAAGGATGCCTAAAATATTATCCAAATTGTCCTTGTAGACTGGGATGCGCGAGTGAGAGTGAGTTGTAAAAAAACGAGCCGCTTCCCTGACCGTAGTGTCTACGTTGAGGGCTTCAATTTCTGATTCAGTGGTCATGACCTCCTCTGCGGTGGTTTCGGTGAACTCTAAAACATTTTCAATCAACTCTTGCTCATGCTCTTCAATCACACCTTCCTGAGTTCCAATATCCACCATGGCTAAAATTTCGTCTTCACTCGTCGATTTAATGGGGTTCTTTGCCTTCATCACCTTCATGAGGGCATGAATGAACTTTTCTAGTAGCCAGGCGATGGGGATCACATATGAGAAGAAATACATGATCCAAAGGATGGGGTATGCCGTAATTCGGGCGACGGCTACGGCATGCTTTTGAGCGAAGGCTTTAGGTGTGATTTCAGCGAAAATGAGGATGATCAAGGTGAGGGCTCCGGTCACGATTCCTAAGGCGGCATCACCAAAGGCACTTGTACCCCAAATAGTCGCCATTACGGTGACAAGAGTATTGAGAAGATTGTTGCCGATCAGAACAGTGATGAGGAACCTTTCGGGTGTCTTTTTTAGTTTGTAAATAGCCTTTGACCCAAAGCGGTGATCTTCTTTGAGCGTGCTGACTTTTGAGGGAGAGAGGCTGGTTAAAGCGATCTCTGCCCCTGAGAATACCCCTGAAAGGAGGATAAGGAATATGAGCAG
>CAZNDI010000068.1:0-6073 GCA_964571805.1 uncultured Candidatus Peribacteria bacterium | reverse complement strand
AATTCAAAACCCATCCGCAATCCATTCGTCCACCATTCGAATCCATCCGTACCCCCTTCGCCCCTTAAATGAAACCATGCCTCAAGGGCCCAGCTACCCTGGCCTCGCCTCGAACCAGTGGTATTCAAGCTGTGCCAAATACGCCAAGGACAAGGGATACTACACAGCCGCGACACTGAGTCCCACCAAGGAAGCCACTCGCTTTGAAGTCCTCAATTTCCTTTATGCGATTCACAAAGATGGAAAACTATAAGATCAAATAAGAATATGGTCCAAACCTCAAGTTCATCTAAAAAAAGAGGATAAGGGACCTCCCCCGGCCTCCTCGGGGAGGGGAGCAAGGATAGGTTTTATTCGCCCCCCTTAATATTCCCCTCCTTCGCCCGGACCAAGGGCCCCACTTTGTGGCCCGGATGACCTGGTCGGACGGGGAGAGTTAGGGAGGCCTCCATCATGGAATTAAGTACGAATTGTATAAAAGCCCCTCCCTGAGGAGGGGTTGCCTGTCCGCCGAGGTGGAGGGAGGTCCTGTGATGAAAATAGGTAGAAGCGGGCTTTTTGTTTTGAATTTAGGAGAATATATGATAATATAATATATATAAAAATAAGACTCAAAGCATGGCTACTGTATCTATTATTTTGACCGAAGACCTGCTAAAAAAAATTCAGGAATTGATCAATTTGGGTGTGGCAGATAACAAGTCTGCTGTTATTCGAAAAGCGGTTGACAAGTATGTTGAAGATCAAGTGGTCGAATCAATTTTGAGAGCCGCTAAAGAACCCAGTTTGCAAGGTGATTTAGATGAACTAGCAGAGCGATTTTAATTGACTCAAATGATCATAAAATATAAACCCTCCTTTTTAAAAGAGTATAAGAAGTTTTCTAATGATTTAAAGACTAAGATAAGAAAAAGAATTGAATTGTTTAGGCTGAATCCACATGAGCCCTCTTTAAAGGTTCACCCCCTCAAAGGGAAAATGAGTGGTTTTTATAGTTTTTCAGTCAATCACAGCCTTCGCATTGTCTTTCTTTACGAAGGCAAGGATGTTGTAGTACTCCTTCTTATTGGAGGGCATGAAATTTATCAATGATCCACATCAAAGCCTATTTTGCATAACTGATCAAATCATTCTCTAGCAGGTACTTCATGCGATAAATACTTTCAGCCACATCCCCACGGGTCATACCCTTGTCGGGGTTGAGTTGATTGTTGATCACATCCAACAAGTTCTGTTTGTTGGTCAAATAGGCATAACCGGCATACCAAGCCTCAGCAGGAACGTCTTTATAGGGGTTGCTGTTCAACTCCACTTTCGGCTCAATTTCATTGGTTTCAAACAACATTTTCAAATACTCTGCCTTATTGACGATCTGAGCGGGTTTAAAAGTTCCATCTTCATAGCCTTTCACAATCGCTTTATTTACCGCAGTGGCTAAGGTTTCAGCGTACCAGGCTTCATCGTCCGTGTCAGAAAAAGGAAGTTCACGCTCATCTTCTGCCTCGATGTCAAAGGCCAGCATCAACATTTTAAGGGCTTCCACGCGGTCCACGGCCTTATTTGGCTCAAAGGTTCCATTGGGATACCCGGTGATCACTCCTTCCTCTTGCAAGGCCTTTATTGCTTTGTAATGAGGGTTGCTGAGAGGCACATCGGTGAAAAAGTCCGGTGAATTATTCTTGGCTGGTTCAGATGCTGTGCTTTCTGATTTTGTTCCAGGAAGGGAATGGCTGTAATCTTCGTGTGCTTCTTCTGAGATTCCCTCCGAAACGGCTGCCTCTGAAAATTCTAGGCCCTCTCCAATTTCGGGTTCACTCACCTCAATTTTTGGTTCTTGGGGCTTGTTTTTGGGGGGTTCAGGGGTATTTTTTGGAGGTACAGGCTTATTTTCTTTGGGGGCGGGTATCGACCCTTGGCTCAAATGGCTTTGAACATAAACCATGGGGTTGATGGTATACTCTTTTGCAATTTGAAGCCCTAGGCCTGCATTTACAGCTTCAAAAAAGCTCAATCCAGCTTCCTGTGACTCAGCCCACGTGAAGGGCCAGTAAGGGTGCCAAGGGGCTGATTGTTTGTCGATTTGGAAATGGAGGTGGGGCGTGGTGGTCGTTCCAGTATTTCCACTTTTCCCAATCAATTGGCCTTTTGTCACCACATCGCCTTCTTTTACAAAAATGTCCCCCATATGATTGTAAGCGGAATAAAGGGTGGTTTTTTTACTCGCATTATCAGGGTCTGGCACATCGGGATGCTCAATCACCACATGATGGCCAAAGCCATCTTCGGTCATTGAAACTTTGACGACACGTCCATTGGCAATGCTCACCACTTCCGTTCCCATCGGCATGCGAATGTCGACCGCTAAGTGAGAGCCTGAGTTTTCCTTGTGATCGAGTTTGTAATTCCCCAAATACACCACCGAGTAGGTCAATTGAGCATTGCGAATGTCACGATCTTCTTTTGTTTTAAAATCAAGTTCTTCAAGAGGGGTTTGAAGGCTTTCAATGTCATAGTGAGGTAAATCAATCAGCATGCTCGGCGTGAGGCTCGAAAAAGGGTCAATATGATTGTCTCCCTTCCACATCACCCAATTGGGCACCTGGGCCACAGGGTAGACGGTTCCATCAAAAGGGGCAGGGTTGTCGAGGAGATTGGCATTGAATAAATAGTGATTGAAGCTGGCATAGTGGGCACTATAAACAAGCACGAAGCCAAATAAAACAGCAGTAGCGGCAGATACTTTTTGCTTTAAACTGAGAAGAGGTGACTTTTTTTGAGCTTTTTGAGCGTTTTTTCGTGAGGGCATTTTTGCTTTTTGTTGGGAATAAAATTAAGATTGGAGGGAGGCAGTGTTCTGCTGCTTAATAGAGTATTATAACAAAAAATTTTAATTTGGTCAAATATTTTGACCTCCCGCTTGAAACTACATTCCCTTAAAATAAACGGTTTTCGTAATCTAAAGCCTTTAGACCTCAAATTTGAGGAAAAGGTCCCCATTTTTGCGTTTGTGGGAAAAAATGGACAAGGTAAAACGAATATTTTGGAGGCTATCTATCTTTGTGCCCTTTCCAAATCTTTCCGCACCCAAAAGAATCAGGATTTTATCGCCTTCAATCAGCCCTACTGTACCCTCAAGGCTCAGACGGAGGAGGCCACTGTGGAGTTCATTATGATGGCAGATTCAGGCCAAAAAACCCTCAAAATAAACGGGGTCAAAAGAACAGCCATCGATTTTGTGGGTCATTTAAAAGCTGTTTTTTTCTCCCCCGATGATTTAGCCTCCATGGCCTTCGCTCCCAAGCTCAGACGTCGTTATTTGGACATCCTCTTATCTCAATTGAGCCACGATTATCTGCAGGCCTTAACTCGTTATGAGGCGGGCAGAAAGCAGCGCAATGCTCTTTTGAAGCGTTTAAAAAAGGGGGAAGGAAAGATCGAAGAGTTGTTTTTTTGGAATGAGGTGTTGGCCGATTCCGCCTTGCCTCTTCTCACTGCCCGAAGAGCTTTGGTCAAAGATCTCAATGAACGGCTGGAGGGCCATTATCAAGCCATTTCTCAGTCTAACGAGCAGGTCAAAGTAGTTTATGTCACAGAGATGAAAGACATCCAAACCAAAGAAGATTACCTAGAGCGTCTCAAAAGCTTTCAGGAGACAGACCTTCTTCTCTCTAAAACACACTTTGGCCCCCAACGAGATGATTTGAATTTTTTTCTGGAGGGAAACGACATGCGTTCTTTCTCTTCGCGAGGAGAATGGCGGAGTTTGGTTTTAGCTCTTAAGTTTGCTGAAATCGAGTTGATCAAAGTTAAAACAGGGGAGTGCCCGCTGCTCCTTTTGGACGATGTCTTTTCTGAACTAGACCCCCAACGCCAAGCTTACCTCATGCAATCCATCGAAGGCATTCAAACCTTCATCACCACCACTCATGCTGATTTTTTTGATCAGTTGAACGTTCCCTATAAAATTTACAAAGTCGAAGAAGGTGAGGTTATTTGAGTTCTCTTCTCAAAAAAGCAATTCCCATGGCTAAAATAAGGGTGATGATAAGGGTCACGCCTGCACCAAAGGTATACGTCTTTTGTTGGTCTGTTTGTGCAAAATCCACTTGAGTCAGAATGAACTTCGTTTGGCTCACTTCATTGTAAGCATTGATTTTTGCTTGAACGAAGTCCTTCACTTTCATCAAAGCATCAGATGGAATGGTACTAGGGGTATTGAGAGTGATGATAAGATTTTGCCGTTCTTGCATGTAAGCCTCAATGCTTGAGCCTGCGGGCAAAGGAACAGCCTTAGAAAGATCGTTCATGAAGTTCGGGAATTTCATCCAGCCTGAGAGGGTTTGGCCAAACTGATTGGCCGCCTCGCTCAAAGTTTGGAGATTTTCTTGTTTATCTTGGACTCCAATGGTCGAAAAAATTTGATTGACGTGGCTCACTTCCAAAAATTTAGGGCTGACGATCAAGAAGATCAGCTGTCCCAAAATAACGAGGATTAATGTGACCAGAAGGTCAATTTTTGAGAGTGATTTCATTTTTGGTGGGAGTTTTTTGACTACTGACCCTCGGAAAGGGATTTTTTCAAAAGTTTATTGTAGTGTTGTGCGGCGAGGTTTCCAATCGAACCATTTTTATCAATGTTGTAAGCCGCTTGGTAGCTTTGAAGGGCTAAATCAGTTTTGCCCCATTTTTCATTGAGTTGACCCAGGTTCAAATGCCCAGCGGCCAAGGTGGGGTCAAGGGCTAAAGCCCGCTTCAGGTTGGCCTCTGCATTTTTGTAGTCTCCCATGCCGATATAACTCCAACCCAACAAATTATAACTCATGGCTGACTCAGGAAAGGTATTCACAGCGGTTTGAGCTAGGGTGAGGCCTTTTTGTGGCTCGTTCAAATAATCTAAATAAAGCCAAACAGGCCGTACAAAGGCATTTACATCTTGCTTATTGACTTCTAAAACAGCTTCATAGGCTTCTGTGGCCTTCTTATACTCTTTGGTTTCAAAATAGAGATCGGCCAAGTGATTCTGAATCACGACCTCGGGTTTGAAGCCTCCCGTAAGGGCGGCGCTAAAATAAGTGATAGCTTCTTTTGGATTCCCCAATTCTTTGTGAGTGAGGCCTAAAAAATATTGTGTGGTCGACCACGTAACATCCAGTGAATAAGCCTTGTCGAAGGCTGTTAAAGCAAATTGATAGTTCTGTAGATTCAAGTAGGCGAAGCCTAAAAGAATCCATCCATCTCTCAGGTCGGGGCGAGCCTTAAGGACCTCCTTTAAAAGATGAATGGCCATCTCATACTCTTGATTTTCATTCAGACTTTTGGCCAATAATATTTTCAAATAAAGCTCATCTGCCGCCTGTGCGATTCCAAACTCTTCATAAGCTTTTTTCACTCGATTGATTCTCGTTTTCAAGTCAGGGTCAGTTGTTTTTTGCAAGGCGTCATTCAAGGTCGACTTGGCCAACTCATGATTGTTGAAAAGACTTGTTAGTATTCCTTGATAGTAAAGGATTTGTCCACTCTCAGGGGTTTCTGGGGGATAGGCGTCAATCAGAGCCTTGGCACCACTAAAATCACTCAGTTTGATCTGAATGAGGATTTTGTCAAACTTAGCCTCTGTATTGTTGGGGTCTATTTTGAGCACGGCTTCAGTATTTGCCAAGGCTTTTTCGTAATTCCTAAGTTTGAGGTGGGTTTGAACGAGCTTTAGATACGGTGTGAGTTCATTGGGGGCCAAAAGGGCTGCTTTTGCATACTCATTGGCCGCCATCGAATAAAACTCCTGCTTAAAATAAGTATCTCCTTGAGTCAAACGTTCAGTATAGGTCAGATTGAGCTCCTTGGGAGGGGTTTCTGTGGAGGGTATTGAGCCGGGATTGATAGTAGTTTCATCCTTCTTAAAGACGTCGGTCAGGCTTTTGCCCTGAATCCAAAAGATCCCCATGGTGATCAGAAGACCTAAAATAAGAGCAGAAAGGATGGTGAGGAATTTGCGCATAAAGTTACGGATTGGTGGCGAATGGGGTACGGATGGATTCGAATGGTGGACGAATGGATTGCGGATGGGTTTTGAATT
>CAZNDI010000067.1:0-6150 GCA_964571805.1 uncultured Candidatus Peribacteria bacterium | reverse complement strand
TTATGCATTTAGATTTTGTTCATGGGCCATGCGGGAAGGATTCAAGGGGGGGAAGCTCATTGATGAATTTAATTTCTGTCATCAAAAAAGCCTAGGCATTTATACATATTTAGATTTCGCCGCTGAAAAAATAGGCTTACCCAATAAGGCCAGATAATATATCTCGCTTAAACTCCTCAAACCGACCCTCCTCAATCGCCCCGCGAATCCCCTTCATCAAATTGAGATAATAGGCAATGTTGTGAAGCGTGTTCAGACGCATGCCCAAAATCTCGCCTGACACCTGTAAATGCCGAAGATAGGCCTTGGTGAAGTGCTTACAGGTGTAGCACACACACTCAGGATCCAACGGCGTGAAATCTTCTTTGAATTCCGCTTTTTTAATCCGGATGATCCCCTGAGACGTAAACAGATGACCATGACGGGCATTTCGGGTCGGCAACACACAGTCGAACATGTCCACCCCCCGTTCCACCGCCTCCAAAATATCTTGGGGTGTTCCCACCCCCATCAAATAGCGAGGCTTGTCTTCCGGCAATTCCGGCACCACCTCATCCAACATTTTATACATCACCTCATTCGGCTCCCCGACCGAAAGCCCTCCAATGGCATAGCCGTCAAAGCCAATTTCGATCAATTCGCGGGCCGATTTTTTTCGAAGATCAGGATGCATACCACCTTGAACAATGCAAAACAATGCCGATTCGGCATTGGTAGAGACGCAAGATTTTGCGTCTCTACCGGCCATTTCCATGGCCGTTTTGCATCGTTCTGCCCATCTTGTCGTCAATTCCAAGGATTTTTCCACATATTCCCTCGGTTGATCCGCCGCGGGGCATTCGTCGAGGACCATGATGATGTCACTGCCCAATTTTAATTGGATCTCAATCGCCTTTTCAGGAGTAAGGAAAATCCGTTCGCCATTCAAATGAGACTGAAATTCCACCCCTTCCTCAGTCAGTTTCCGGATGCCGGAAAGGGAAAAAACCTGAAAGCCTCCGCTGTCGGTCAAAATAGGGCCTTCCCAATTCATGAATTTATGCAAGCCCCCCGCCTTCTGAACCGTGTCTTCCCCGGGGCGCAAATGGAGGTGGTAAGTATTAGCCAAAATCACCTCACCTCCCAGCTCTCCCACCTCCTCTGGAAGCAAGCCCTTGATGGCTCCCACCGTACCGATGGTCATGAAAAAAGGGGTTTGGACCTCCCCATGGGCCGTTGTGAGAATGCCGCGGCGAGCTTTACCGGAGGTTTTTTGAAGATGAAACATGTTCTCAATTGTAATATAAAATCCCACAGTTATAACCCTGCAGGATTTTTTGATATAACACGTAAATACGCGATTAATCGCGTATCTACGTGTTTAGCGTCCGTGATCCACAAATTTCCGACTAGGCTTAATCATGCTTTCTTTGTCACCAATGATGTGATCCACTAGCCCGTATTCCAAGGCTTCGGTGGCACGGAGGAAATTGTCGCGGTCCATGTCTTTTTCCACTTTTTCCAGCTTTTGACCGGTGTGCTTGGCCACGATTTGATTGAGGATGTCTTTGGTTTGCAAGATGTGCTCGGCTTGGATCCCGATGTCTGAGGCTTGACCTTGGGCCCCACCGAGGGGTTGGTGGATCATCACTTCAGAATGAGGAAGAATATAACGCTTTCCTTTGGTGCCTCCCATGAGGATGATTGAGCCTGCTGAGGCGGCCATACCCATACAAACGGTAGAGACGTCACATTTGATCAGTTGCATGGTGTCATAAATGGCAAACATGGCGGTGACTGCGCCTCCTGGAGAATTGATGTAGAGGGTGATGTCTTTCTTGGGGTCTTGTTTTTCCAAGAAAAGAAGTTGGGCTACGATGGCGTTGGCCATTTCGTCGTTGAAGCCGGTGCCCAAAAAGATGATGCGCTCTTCTAAGAAGGCGAGAGTAGATGTCATAAGCCCGTTCTCCGTTGGGGGTTTTGTCGATGACGGTCGGGATGAGGTAGTTGCCAATCCCCTGGTTGATCTGAGATGTGATTTCGTATTTCATGGTTTGGTTTTAAAGATTTAAGTATGTCACAAGGCGCTTAACCTGAAAAAATTATAGCATTTTATTTTGGTGGAAGCATTCTTTAAAATTGTAATCATGAGAAATATAGAAATACCTTCCTCATCGCAGAAAATTTATTTGACAAAAAATTTATTTATAATAAAATAGTTTATATAATAAATTCATAACATTTTTACAATGGCTAAGCGGAGTGAACCATTTTGGGTTAGCATCCTCAGTAATGAATTATATAGAAATCACCCTCCAAACTTAAGTTTTAATATACCTCGGAGGCGTGTCATCGAAGCTAGAGCGGCCATTGAAGCACAAATTATACTCCTTAAAACAACACTGAAAGATTTGCCTGTTGTAGCTCAGCTGAAATCAGACATTTTAGATGCACACAGGGAAACGTTAGCACATGAATATGTCCGGAATTATAGAGAAAGAATTCAGAGTGCGACAGGCTTGAATGAGGTGCAAGCTCCTCCAGCTGAACTTAGTCCGGAAGAGGTTTTGGATAAAATCAAAGCGTTCATTAAGACCAGGATCACAACCCAACAAGGTCCACGAAGACACAATGAAGTTACTTTTAGTGATTCAGCGATAAGCTTATTGTCCGAATTTTATCTCAATGCTCATCCTAATTTAGATTTACAACAAATCGGAATGCAGAAAGGAAGTGTCATTGATTTTTTAGCCTTCATAGAAAAGGCTTTAGTAGGGGGAATGGTTACTATAAGTCAAATAATGAGTCTTACAGGATATAGTACACAAGGCACTACAATAGAGAGAATTTCTAGCCTTAAAAAAGGCACCCACCCTCAATTCAAATTGGGTAATTCTTATGTGATAAATGGTAATAGTAAAGGCTGGACACTTGAAAGGATAGAGAGTGATTTATCCTATTAATTTCCTCAAAACCTCATTCACCGATTTCGGATTCGCCGCCCCCTTACTTGCCGCCATCACCTGGCCCACCAAGCCACCTAAAGCCTTTTCCTTCCCCCCTTTAAAGTCGGCCACCATTTGAGGATTGCGATCCAAGACCTCTTGGCAGATTTTTCCTAATTCTTGAATATCTTCAACCACCTTAAATGGAGCCAAATAAACTTCAGGATCTCTATTTTTACTGTAAATTTCTAAAAACTGACTTTTTGCAAGGCTTCCAGTAACTGAACCCTCTTCAATCATCCTTACTAATTTACCGAGATTCTCAGGGCTAAATTTATCTCTTAGACTTATACTTAAAATAGAAGTTTTATAAAAAGGCAAAAGTTCATTTAAAAACCAATTAGCGGTCTTCTTTGGAGCATTTGAAATTTGGACCGCTTCTTCAAAATAGTTCGCCCAGTCTAAATTTGAAGCGATATTATTAGCATCCTCCGCCGACAAACCAAATTCCGAGTGATAGCGGGAGGCTTTGATTTCAGGCAATTCCGGAATTTCAGATCTCAACTTTTCCACCATTTCTCGAGTGATCAAAAGCGGAGGAATATCGGGCTCAGGGAAATAACGGTAATCGGCTGCCTCCTCTTTGGAACGCTGAGAGGACGTGATTTCTTTTTCATCATCCCACCCCCGAGTTTCTTGGACGATCTTACCCCCAGATTCTAAAATTTCTTTTTGGCGAGAAAATTCATAGTCAAAGGCTTTTTCTAAGCTTTTGAAAGAATTGAGATTCTTGACCTCTGCCCGCGTGCCAAATTCCGCCTGACCGACGGGACGAAGGGAAATGTTCAAATCAAAACGCATCTGGCCCTTTTCCATGTCGGCATCGCTCGTGCCCACGTAACGCATGATTTTTTGGATCTGGCGGGCGTACAAACTCACTTCTTCGCGCGTTCGCATGTCTGGCTCACTGACGATTTCCACCAATGGAGTCCCACTGCGATTATAATCCACCAAACTCCCCCCAGCCGTGTGCGTGAGCTTCCCGGCATCGTTTTCCAAGTGTAGGCGCGTCACTCCAATCTCTTTTTTCGTCCCATCTTCTTTTTGAATGATGATCTTCCCCCTCTCTGAAACCGGCAAATCGTATTGGGAAATCTGATAACCCATCGGCAAATCAGGATAGAAGTAGCTCTTCCGGTCCATTTTAGAAAACTCAGGAATCGAACACCCCAAAGCCAACGCCCCTTTCACCCCCTTATGAATAGCCTCCTCATTCATCAGCGGCAACATCCCCGGGAACCCCATACAGATCGGACAAACATGAGAGTTAGGCTCTGCATTAAAAATATCATTACTACAACGACAAAATAATTTGGTTTTAGTACTGATGCGGCAGTGAATTTCTAGACCAACGACGGCTTCGTATTCCATTTTTGATTGAAAATTAAAGATTCAAAATTGAAGATTCCACACGCCAATTTTCAATTTTCAATAATGATTATAAAGAATTGACCACTAGATTCAACTGTTTATATAAACTCTGAAAATCTCCCTCATTCTCCACCACAAAATCAGGATGAGGGGGTTCAGATTGTTGAGCATTGAGGCCTTCGAACATGTCAAACGACATTCCATCCCGCTTGTGCACGCGTTCGTAAGTCAAAGCATCGCCGGCACGGATGAGAAGCACCTTGTCGCAAAGGTCAAAAAGGCCCAACTCTTGCCACAAAGTCGCCGTAATGATCACGTTTTTATGTTTTTTAGTCAAAAAATAAACCTCATCCTTCAACGTCCTTTTGAGCTCAGGATGGACAATGTCATTCAAATCTTTTAGAGCTTCTTTAGAGGCGGAATTGGAGCCAAAAACAAATTGCCTCAACTTTTGCCTGTCGATCACGTCGTCTTTCTTCAAAATCGCCTCTCCAAAACGTTCCACCAACTGCTTCCACACCCGCTTATAAGGCTGATAAAGTTGATGGGCCATCTTATCCGCATCTAGCAGAACCCATTTCCGTTGCTCAAAAAAGGCTGCTGCCACACCCTTTCCTACCCCTATTTTTCCAGTAATTCCTAATGTCATAGCGGAGAGCGTTCAGCGGAGAGCGGAGAGCCTATCGCAATAATACTGCTGATCGCTAACCGCTAGCCACGAACTGCTTAAAAAATATTTAAATCTTTAAAGGCTTCCTTAAACTGAAGCATGGTTTTTTTATAAATGGCTTCCGTGATTTCGTAGTTCAGCTTGTGGGCAATGTTATTTCTCACCTTGTGCGCGGCCCACACGTCATTGATCTTACTAAACAATTTGGGCGTTTTTTTGAGCTTTGCCCCCAAACTTCCCGAATACCCCATCTGGGCCAAGGCATGATCAAGAAGCTTGTCAGCCTCCATGATGGCATGACGAGGATCATTTTCTCGAATGAGCTTCTTCCATTCCGTCTGAATCTCTTCAATCAACTTTGGATTGAGTTTTTTGCGGGAACGTTTAAAGATAACGTAGCCCACAATGAGGACATCCGCTATCACAAAAATGATAAGGATAGTGATAATGAAATTCATTTTATTTTTTGACCCGGCGCTCACCAGATCTTTTTTTGTTTTTTATTTTTTTCGCTCCCCCTCATTGTAATTAAATATTCACCGTTGTAAATTCTAAATTTAATAAATGTTGAGAAGGCTTTAATTTGAGCCAAAAATCACTTCCTTCGAAGATGATGGGCCATCATTTGTGAGAGCATCTGCTTGAGCCCATCACTATGCGCCATGTCTCGGGAGCTTAAAAAACTGCCTTGATGCTTCATCAACGCCAATTCAATCTCTTTGGGTTTTTTGGCATCCTTCATCGTGATATGAGAACCCGAAATCACCTGAAGGGTAGCATCTCCAAAGCGCATCATCGTGCCCCAAAACCCCTTGATCGTGAAGGCCACCCCCTCCACATCTTCGTAGCCAATGCGCTGCGAGGTGTTAGAAAAAATACCCCGCCACTCCACCACAATGATGCTCATGTTCGTGAATATCCAAACATCGGCATACCAATTGATCCAATCATAAAAAAGTCGAATTAGAGCAGCAAACATCCATAAAAAAATAATAATCACATAAAAACTAAGTTTCAATCCCGCAAAGTAAAAAATCCAGGGAAACATCAAGCCAAAAAAGACGATGTTTAAGGTTTTTGGTAAAAATTGAGTCCAGTGCTTGTGGGCTACAAACAGAACAGACT
>CAZNDI010000066.1:0-6352 GCA_964571805.1 uncultured Candidatus Peribacteria bacterium | reverse complement strand
CCCCTCCTTCGGAGGGGCCGGGGGAGGCCTCTTGCCAACTGGGGAGGTCCCCCTAAAATTCCACATTTTAAATTCTGAAAAAGGTGTATAGTGGAATCATGATGGACCTTCCTAACAAAGTGAAGGCGGCCCTTAAAAAAATTCCTCCTTTTAAAAAAGTGGTGGTGGGCCTTTCGGGGGGCATGGATAGTGTGGTGCTAACGCATGTTTTGAAGCATTTGGGTTACGAGGTGATCGTTGCCCACTTGAACCATGACTTGCGGGGGGAGATCAGTGAAAAAGATGAAGCGTTTGTGATTGAATTGGCCAAAGCCTGGAAGCTCCCTTTTGTGAGCAATAAAGCAGTGATTCCTAAAAAGGGTAATTTGGAACAGAATGCGAGAAAAATTCGTTATAGCTTTTTAGAGGAAGTGCGGTTGGCCTATGGAGCTGATTTTGTGGCCGTGGGCCATCATTTTGACGATCAGATTGAGACCCTTTTGATGCATGAAGAACGGGGGGCAGGATTGCGCGGGAAACGTGGGATGAGCTTGGTTTCGGGTCACCTCATTCGCCCGATGTTAGATCTTCCTCGTCGTAAAATTGAAGCTTATGCGAGGGAGCATTTGCTTGATTTTGTGATCGATGAAACCAACATGGACATGAGTTTTCAGTGGAATTATCTTCGCCACCAGGTGATCCCCACGCTCAAGCAAGAGCCGGATTTTGAAGCGAGGATGAGAAAAATGGCCCATGAAGCCGCAGAAAAGATTGAAGCCTTGAAAGAGCCCAAGAAACATTGGATGATGGAAAAATTAAAAAATAATTCCTTCGATCGGGGGGAATTTAGCGAACTGGAACCCGACTTAAAAGCGGAGATTTTACTGGAGCTCTTGGGGCAGCAGGATCTTTATCAGGCAAATCTCAATCGCTTGATGGATTTCATTGATCAGGGGGCGACAGGTAAAACGCTGGAAGTTAAGGGTCTTTCGTTTGTGATTGAGTATGATCGGGCCAAATTCACGCGTCAAAAAGTGGAAGCGCTTCATGCTGTAGAAGTGAAGAAAAATGCCCAGTGGGGGGATTATGTGATCACAGTGAAGGCGATTCAACCGTTGGTGGTGAGGCCTTGGAAGCCGGGAGATAAATTCCAGCCGGCGGGCATGGGAGGGACGAAAAAGTTGCAGGATTTTTTTGTGGATCAAAAGATTCCCCGTGAGGAGCGAAAACGTATTCCGATTGTGGTGGATGAAAATGATGCGATCATTTGCGTGGGTGATTTGAGGTTCAGTGAGGGGTTTAAGGGGTGGAAGGATCGGGTGAAGGTGAGGAGGAATTCAAAAGCCAAATAAAAGAGCGCGCCGCCTTGCTCGGTGCTTGCGGCACGGAACGGGCTAGCGCGTGGGTGAGGCTGTGGGCCTCGTTCTCCGGAGAGTGAACGTTAGATCTTCCGATCTTGTGAAGTCGCCGATTGTGTCGACGTCCTACGATTGGCCTTCTTGGCCGATAACGTTTTCTCTCAGGGCAGGCCTCCTTGCGGAGGTCATACACCATGGCGATCGAAGGGGGGCGTAAGCTCCTCACGGAATTGTGGGGGACTAGAGCTTCCGCCGACCTTCAACCTTACGAAACCAGGTGTTTTTTGTCGGACAGTGTCCGGTGAAGGCAAGTTTCAAAGTCAGCAACAACCTACGTCGTTTTACTGACCTGACTCGCCTTTGTGCTCAATTCTCTCTGTTCTTATTTCGGCAGAGAGAAAATCATGAGCCGCGAGACTCCTTCAGAATGTGAATTCTAGAACGACCTGATGTCGTCCAAAAGGGATCTCTCAGCATCTATGACTTAAGGCGAATATACCATCAAAAAATTTAACGTGTCAAATCGCAGACCTCCCCAACACCTCCTCAGGGAGGGGCTTTAATCGCGACCCTCCCCAGCCCCTCCCTCAGATCAGGGAGGGGCTTTCATCACAGACCTCCCCAACCCCTCCTCAGGGAGGGGCTTTAATCTTATTATCACTTGTCATTCCATGACGGAGTTTACGAAGATCATGGAATCGTCTGTATTCTTAATTACTAGTTATTCTAGTTCTATTAGAATTAAAGACGACTTTAGGATTGCACTCCGTTTGTCCTAGAGTGACAATCAAACTAATCACTCTTATCTTTGCTTCCGCCGCGGCGGACTGAGGGAGGTCACTTAGCTTCCGCGGCGGACTGGGGGGGTATTCCCCTCTTGATAAAGAGGGGCTAGGGGAGATTTGCGATAGCCCCCCTCCTTCGGAGGGGACGGGGGAGGCCTCTTGCCAACTGGGGGAGGTCCCCTCCTGGAAAGCTCCTACATTAAAAAATTTTAAAAAATCCTTCCCCTGTCTTTACAAAATTCATTTTTTGACTAATGATTGGATCATAAAGTTGCCCTAAATCATCATAAAGAATAAAAAATCAAAAAATGATTTAACCTCCCGGTTGTCAAAAGATTCTAATTTTGATTTGAGTCATGTTAGCTGTCATGAGTAAATACAAAGATTTTTGTAAGGGAGTTGATCCCTTGTTTTTTTGGGGTTCAAAATGGAAGCCCTCTTTTTTGTGATGAGATTTTTTTCTATAACGGAATGTGGTAAATTGATACAGAAGTTAAATTATTTTAAAAAAATTTTCTTGCTAAATCCATCAAATATTATATTTTAAACTTTTATTCTCTTTTGCCAGAGAGGCATTCAGCCAATTGAGAACCTAGAGGATCAAGCTCCCGTACAAATTGACAAAAAATTAATTTTAGTTTAATTTTTCCATTGTCTAGAGGATGCTCACGACTCGTTTTTATCCATCTAAATACACTCATTTTATGCGACAATCTACCACTCCTGCTGCTTCAAGTGAAATAGCTCAAACTCCAACTCTCGGTGAGAGAATTTTTGGCGTTCTCAAACAGGCTGTGAACACGGTCCGTGAAGGGGGCGAAGGACTTGCGAATTTTTTCCGTGATAGGACAGGGTTGGTTCTAGCGGGAGCTTTGGCTCTTGGAGTCGTGGGGTGTGATTCTAAGGATGGAACTAAAACAGAGTCAACTTCGACCAGTGGTGCCACAGATGCATCAAGCTCAGGGGATTCCATTTCATCAACGAGTGCTCCTAGTGCAACGGACACTGATCCTACGAATGACACGGAAGAGATAACCAGCACCGGAGATACTGGATCGGCGACTGTAAACGACACTTCCACGACAGACCCCACCACGGGAAATGTATCTGCGACTGGAACAGAAACAACTTCGAGTCCTTCTTGTGGCTTTGAAGGGCTTGAGTGTATAAACGGGACATGTGAAGGAGAAATATGTAAGTGCAATGATTGTTGGGCAGGTGACAATTGTTATGATGCCTGCTCTCCAGAACCAGAATGTGTTAACAATGGTACAGAAGCTAATCCAAAGTGTGAGCTTATCAAAATAAATCCTCCAATTCTAGAAAATGATCCAGGGCCAGGTGAAGCTTTACCGGTAAATATGAAAGATTTTCCAATTAATGGAAAAGGAGAAATTGGAATGGATATCGTTGAATACAACGAAGATGGAGGAACCTGGAAAGATATTAAAACAGTGCCAGGGAGTACTTACGATGCAGGTACGGGAGATTTCACTTTGCAGGCTAGCATTGCTCTACCCAATGCTGATTTGCACACTTTCTGTTTCCGACTAAAAAAAGGTAAGGCTACAGGGGAAATTGCCTCTATTAATTACATAAGGCTTCAATAAGGCTTAATCTAATCGTCGCAGTAGCTGGGGGAATTGATTAATTTGTCTTAACACAATGAAAGGCTCCTGCTGGTTGGATGAAATCTTTAGGAGTTGGACCAAACATCTCTGCTTTCATGAATAATAAATAGCCACTATCCTTATTTTTTTCTTGAAAGTAAAAATTGTTTACATCCTTTAAGTCATTGCAACTATCACCTAAAAATTTGCACAAATTCCCCTTCTCCTTCTTCAAATCTACCCCTTCATAAACTATTTTACTCGGCAAAGTCCATTCGGTGAAACCTCCTTCGGTTGAATCATCACAAGCCTTGTGGGCTTCCGTCCAACTGGTTCCGGCTTTCGCCGTATACCCATACTGATAACTGTCGGAGACAGACTTGGGGGCGTAATTTACGGTCAACACGGCTTCATCAAACTTCGCTTCGTCGTTGGGATCGGTACAGCGGATCGTTACTTTTTCGGTACTGGCCTTGACAAAACGGGTGGTCACATTCAAAGCCAAATCGGCAGGAGGTAGGTCGGGTTTGAGAGGGAAATAATCGGCAGAAGTGAGTCCTTCCGATTTTTGGAACGCCCCACTCGAGGCAGGTTCCACCGACCAGTTGCAAGGCTGGTTGGCTGAAAGCGGGAAAGAACCCTCATTCAACGCTACGGTTGGATCGGCAATCTCATCGATTTTCAAAAACTCAACCTGCTTCAAATCCTCCAAATTTTGATAGGTCTCAGCATTGTCAAACGTGTAGGCATACTCCTCTTTCGGCTCGGGCTGTAGACCAATGGGAGGCCAGGAGAGTTGAGAATAAATCGGCTTCCCTTCAAGCTCATAAGACGCCTGCACCAACAGAGATTCCATCCGATCTTCGGTTTGATTGTAAAGCGGGTCATTTGGCTTTTTAGCGTAAGTCGGAAGCTCAAAAGCATAAGCCTTTTCCTGGTCGTCATAGGTCACCTTTTTCACCGTCAAAAGAGGCTTTGCGGTTTCACTCAAGGTCCGGATATCCGTCGTTTGAGACTCTCCATAAACGTCGAAGGTATCGAGCGAAAAATCATTGTTCGATTCCACCCCATTGAACGTCACATAAATCGTGTAAGACCCATTGGCATGGGCCTGAGCCTTGACAATGTAAGGCGTATAACCGGCCGAAAGACCCAGTTCATTTTGATAATATTTGAGCTTGTACTCACTCGCTTCCATTTCGGTCAACACCTGAGGAGGGCCCACTGCCTGGCCTTTTTGAGGGATAGAAAACACCTTAAAGAGCTCCCCATCGCTCTCTGCATCCTGAGAAAGGAGGAAGGCATCGTCCACAGTAAACTCGAGGAATTTACCCTCGCCATTGGACTGAGCGACTTCATCCGTGGTCTTGAGACAAGTGGCCACTGAACCCGATAACACAGTCACCTCATTGGTTTTGGCATTCAGACCAAATTCTGTTCCTCGTACCCCGGCAATCGCACTGGTGGTTTCGATATTGAATTCAGACTGATCCGCCAAGCGAATGACCTTGTTCCAGGTGCTCCCTTGAAAAAGTTTCATTCGGATTTTGGTGATGATGTCATCCTTTGAATTCTCCACCACTTCAGACGAAGGCAAGAGACGGAGCTCAGAATTTTCATCGAGATAAGTGATGGAGCCATCGGAGAGATAAAGGATCACTGTAGATGCCGGCCCCGTTTTCACCGCATCCCCCACCTGCATCACCTGCCCTTCAGTCGTTGCCGCTCCATTGACCATCACCGTGCCCACCACGCCATTGAGACGAGCCGTGACCTGAAGGGGGTTTTGACTGTAGGGTAAAAAACTTCCCTCATCCATCACAAAATTTGGAGCATCAAAAGCCCGAATGAGGCCAGGGAAAGCTGTATTTCCGTCCAAATTCCCGATCACGCGCGCCTGCCACGTGTCCCCTTTTTGCTGTTGGATCCCCGCCAATTGAAAAGACTTTCCATCCGCCGTGACCCCGTAGGCATAACGAGAACCTGTTCGAGGATCAACGGGAACCTCTTGCAAATAGCGTTTGGTCAAAAGCGTGTTGTCGACCTGGGTCTGCAAAAAAGCAGCCGTTGCACAATCGTGGGCATAAGACATGTCGGCATTGAAACACAAAACATTTTTATTTCCACTCAAACTCAGGTCGTTGAAGGTGGGATATTCCCCTTGATTGTCTTCTTTGTATTGATTGAGAGCATCTCGAATGGCCAGCAAGTCTGAAGTGACCTTCTCATTCATGGTGCGCAGTTGATAGCGCTGAATGCCAACGTACGAGGCCACACTCAAAACCGCTATGATCGCAATCACCACCAAGAGCTCAGTGAGGGTAAAACCGAGGGGGGCCGTTTTAAATTTTAAATGAGGAATTTTAAATTTTGAAGCCATGGCTTTTATTTTTTATTTTCTTTCCCTTTATTTTAACACAAAAGAGGCCTCAAAGACAGTTTAATTGGGATTTTTTTAAGTTCTTGTAATATGGAGGGTTTTTGATTTCATGGCAGGCCTCCCTAACTTTTGTCGCTACCCTCCCCAACCCCTCCCTCGGGGGGAACTAAGGGAGGGGCTTTTACATTATTATTGCTTGTCATTCCATGACGGAGTTTACGAAGATCATGGAATCGTCTG
>CAZNDI010000065.1:0-6391 GCA_964571805.1 uncultured Candidatus Peribacteria bacterium | reverse complement strand
TTGGACTGGCAAGGCCTCAGGGAGTTTTAAATCTGAAAGTGGAGGCAATTCTTGTTTGGGTGGCACCCACGTCTGCATTTCTTTGAGAACCTCCTTAGTAAGCTCAGGAGTGACTATTTTTTTAGGAACCTCATTTTTAACAACCTCATTCTTCACCTCAACAGAAACTTTTTTTTCAGTCGACTTCATCTCGGGCTCAACCTTGGAATCGACTTTTGGCTCCTGTGAAGCGATCACTGTTTTTGATTTGAGAGTTTTTACCGTGGCTTCCGATAAATTGGGATTCACCCAAGAATAATCAAAGCCGGCTTCTACAAGCGAAGGGTCAAAATAAACCTCCCCTTCTACATAACGAGAACCCCAATTCAAAGCGCGAGAAAGGCCTTCTTGACCATACCCCATCCACACGTCGATGCGATCAAAATCCGCACCGGGCTGAATGGCGCCCCCTCGATCATGCACCTCCCCCACTCCTAATCCCGGAATGCTGATACGAGTCCCAAAAGGATACGTTTGTGGAGCCGCAATCATCCCCACATAAACCTCAGTTCCATCGGCCCCATGGGTCCCTTTGCCATTCAATTTCACGTCTGCGTCATAACTTCCTCGAATATAAAAAGACTGGTCGGGTTTGGGAGAATAATAAGCGGTCACCAAGAATTGCCTCTTTTCTGAGGTCTCTACTTTTTCTTCTTGAGCCAAACCCCCCGGAATCCAAAGCAGGAATTGAAATAGAACCGTAGTGAGAATAATATTTTTTTGAGTATTTTGGTGAAGCATTTTTAGGATAGTTTTGAAAAATCTTGTCATTATACTCTTTTTTCGTGGGTTTAGCAATACTGGGCGTCTGGCCATTGAAATATTGTGTGGTAAAATTCCTTTGCCTTAATTTTTAAAATCAACTGTATGGGATTCCTCGACCAAGCCAAAGACATGTACAAACTTCAAAAACAGGCCAAACAGATCAAAAAAGAACTCAAAAACATTCACATCGAAGCTGAATCCGATGGCGTGATCGTGGTGAGTGACGGGGAACAAAACTTCATTGAAGTTAAAATTCCGGAGGCCCTTTCTGGTGATAACAAACGCATCGCTAAAGCCTTTGTGGAAGCCGCCAATAAAGCAGTCAAAAAATCGCAAACCATCGCCGCCGAAAAGATGAAAGATGTCATGGGAGGCTTAGGAGGGATGTTCGGAGGCGCGAAATAATCATAAAACGACCCATTGATGAAAAAATTTCTCTTTTTTATCCTCTTCGGTGCTATTTTAACGACCTTTTGGCTTTATAGCAGTTATTCTTCGGCCCTCAAATACAGCCTCAATCCCGACAGTGCAGCCACAGTGTCCGTAGAAATTCCCCAGGGATCTTCGGGCAAGGAAATAGCGAGTATTTTAAAGGAAGAAGGGCTCATCAAAAATGCAACCGCCTTCAGTTTTTATTTGAAGCAAAGGGAAATCGGAGACCAACTCAAAGCAGGCCGCTATGGGTTTAAAGAAAATCAAACCCTACCCGAAATCGTTGACCTTTTGATTGCCGGCAAAGCCAGCGAGTCTTCTGTGACCCTCTTGGAAGGGTGGACCGCCCAACAAATGGCAGACTATCTGGAGGAAAAAGGCCTCACCACGGCAGAATCCTTTATGGACTGCGTTGAACATTGCACGATTAGGATGAAATTTTTGCCCGGGGATTATTTGGAAGGCTTCCTTTATCCCGACACCTATTTCATTGATTATGACTCTTATTCAGACAAGGACTTTATTCGACAAATGCTGAGCACTTTTGAAAGCAAATTGTCTGAAGACGACTGGAAAGCGATCTCTGAATCAAAAAGAACCCTTGAGGAGCTCATCATCATGGCTTCCATTGTAGAACGGGAAGAAAGACTGCCTGAAGAAAAATCAACCGTCGCCGGAATTTTATGGAATCGCTACGATGTTGGCATTGCCCTAGGCGCCGACGCCACGATTTTATACGGCTTGGGACGAACGAGTGGCACGTTGGATTACAACGACCTACAGCTGGACTCTCCTTACAACAGTCGAAAGGTGAAAGAATTGCCCCCCACCCCCATTTCAAATCCAAGCATTGAGACCATTCGAGCCACCCTTTACCCTGAGGACACCGATTACATGTACTACCTCCACGACGACGCAGGCAAGGTTTATTATGCCAAAACCCTAGAAGGACATGTGAAAAATAAAGAAAAGTATTTGAACTAACTCACCTTACGCACCGCCTCCGATTCACCCTATTCTTTCCTATGAATCACAAGCGAAGAGCTAATCTCAATTTCAAATTGCAGCAAGCTCACCGCTCCACGCTCTCCGCTCACCGCTTCTAAAGTTGTGTCATTACACAGAATTAATACTAAATAGTGCATGGGCTGAATGAACTAATCAAGTTTTGGCCATGATGGCTTGGGACTGAATTTGGAGAAATATTTTTTGAACAAAAAAATTGTTCTTGATCAAAAAATTTATTCAAACTATCTAGCTAAAAGCAGCCAATTTTTTGGCTTGATCATCCATCGATAATTTCTCAACAATGCCGTCAATATTCCCATCCATGATCCCCGTAATATTGTTCCAACTCTCCGAAATACGATGATCGGTGACCCGGTCTTGGGGGAAATTATAAGTCCGGATCTTTTCATTCCGATCCCCCGTTCCAATTTGGGAGGCCCGCTCATCCCCTCGCTCTTTTGCCAACCGTTCTTCTTCGGCTTGATATAAACGAGACCGCAAGACAGAAAGAGCTTTAGTCTTGTTTTTGATCTGAGATTTTTCATCCTGACAACTCACCACCATGCCCGAGGGAATATGGGTGATGCGAACGGCAGAATCGGTCGTGTTCACACTTTGCCCCCCGTTCCCACTGGCCCGAAACACGTCAATGCGAAGGTCGCTGGCCCGCACCTCAATGTCGACCTCCTCCGCTTCGGGTAAAACAGCCACGGTAGCCGCCGAAGTATGGATACGCCCTTGTGATTCGGTAACAGGAATACGTTGCACGCGATGCACACCGCTTTCGTACTTGAATTTAGAAAAAGCACCTTCCCCCTTCACCATAAAAATGAGCTCTTTCACTCCCCCACTGTCCGCATCCGTCCGACTCAGCAATTCGGTCTTAAAACCAGCCGCTTCGGCATAACGCATGTACATTCGGCCCAGCTCAGAAGCAAAAAGAGACGCCTCCTCACCTCCTGCTCCTGCCCGAATTTCGATGATCACATTCTTTCCATCATTTGCATCATGAGGAAGCATGGCCACTTTGAGTTGATCCTCCAGACTCTCCTTTGCTTTTTTCCCCTCTTGAAGCTCCTCCTTAGCCATCTCCACCATTTCTGGTTCTTTTTCGACGCTCAAAAGCTCCTCGGAATCGGCAATCTGTTTGATGGCCTGCTCATAACGAGTGATGAGTTCGACCAAAGCCCGTAAGCGCGCTTCATTTTGAGCCATATCTCGATAGGCTTTGGGGTCAGACATGGCGTTTGGATCAGCCATTTTATGGGCAATTTCGTCGTACTCAGCTTTAATTTTAAGGAGTTTATTTAACAATTTTCACGTGAGAGTTAAGAATTGGAAGTCTGGGACGGTAGAAAGTTTAACGGAAGGAGGAGATGAGCACAAGTAGAGGTCAGCATTGCTTTTGGGCGTCATTTTTGGTATAATATAAGGATTTTAATCCTGAACAATGAACGACCTTCAAGCCATCGATCATCGGAAAACCTTGTACGAATGGGACACCCCTGAATTCATCCCCATGAGGCGGGGAAGGGTCTGGTACCTTGTGGCCACCCTCATTTTTGCTGGCCTAATGGCTTATGCCGTCATGACAGGAAGCTTTACCATGGCCCTAGCCTTTATTGTGATCGCTGTCATTTTTATGTGGATTGAAAAACGTGAACCCAAAATGGTGAAGGTTAAAATTACAGACTTGGGAATTTTTTACAAAGGAATTTTTTATGCCTACCATGAACTGAATGCCTTTTGGATCATCTACCATCCCCCCTATGTTCAAGCCTTATATTTTAGAATTCAAAAGAAAAAAGCCTTTGTCCTCATGAAAATCGAACTCAATCAAGAGAACCCTGTCGAAATTAGAACCTTGTTGATGAAAGAAATCCCCGAAATTGAAGGGGCCCGTGAACCCATGATCGATATCTTTGCCCGTATTTTGAAACTCCAATAATGCTCCATTCCGCTGCACATTATAGGCGATTTGAAACTTCGAGACTTATTTTTAAAGAAACATTTGAAGCAAGAATGGAGGCAAGTCAAGAAGCTGAAAGACCCCGTGATAATACTCCGATCACGCAAAAACTAGAGGAGATGGAAAAAAAATATGGGGAACAGGCGTATAGAAAGGTGATCCAAGAACAGGCTCAAGCCCTGATGATGGACCAAGCTGGTGAACATACTCAAAGCATCGTTGAAGCCTCCATCGCACGCTACATGAAGGTCTATGGGGAAGCAAGAATGGAGTTCAACGACACCTCTCGCTCCCTTGAAAAGACTTATGAAAAAGCAGAAAAAACCATCTTAAAAAATACGAAACAAGAGTTGAGCCATTTGAAAGCCTCGTTTGAGGAAGCAGCCACATTGATCAAGACAGAGAAAGAAACGCCACCAGACGTAAGCAATAAAAGAGAAGTGGATCGGCATTTCGAAAGTTATTTAGAAGCTTTGAATGAACACTACTTTAAAGACTCCGTGAGGGGGGGCATTGAGGGGGGCGATTGGATGAAGGCTGAAGATTTTAAAAATAAAATGGGCTTGTGGGTCCAACAAAGACTGAATATTTTAGGGAAAGAAAAGGCGACAGGTGAATCGCATTCGATTGCCCTTAAAAAGGAAATTGGAGCCCGTTATGCCCGTTATGCCAATTTTGATCACAACCCCGCCACAATCAGCTCGGTCGATTTGAAAATGCTAAATCAACGGATGCCAACAGAACCCGATAAAATTGAGGTGTTTTTGAATCAAGCGGATGCAAAGGTTCACAGTGAGAAATATCGACAGTTCATGGGCCAAATGGAAGACATGAGACTGATGCACCCAGACATTTGGAAAGCCCAACTTCATGAATTTGGAAAGGGGGTTTTGAAACAGGTTGAAAATGACCACACGGAAGAAAAATTCATCGCTGCAGTGAATGAAAAAATTGAACCCGTCAAAAACTACCGAAAGGCAAAGAAAGCTTTTTTGAAACACCTGCAAGAACTCACAGCTCAGGGAATTACTGAAACACATCAGTTCATTGATAATTTTACGTCTCAAGTCTTTGAATCGACCGTGGCTCCTGAAAAAAAGATGGGAAAAGAATATCGAGAAGATTTCACCCGAAACGTCGATCACGAGATCAGTATTTTGATGAGTGGAGAATTTACGCCACCCCAAGAGACGGACCGCATCCTCGTTCAATTCATGCGTTCTGATCGAAAGCAACGGGAGGACATGCTCGCCAACGCAGCCGTCCGTCAACCGCTTTTGCGAGCCATTGTGAATTCAACACAGGGCTATTCGGCCGTTTTTAACGAAGAATTTAAAGACACCGCCGAAAATGCAGTCAACTTTAGATTGGTACGCCTCAAAGCCTTGTCCATTTTGGGTGAACAGGCCCAAGGCATTGTCGAAAATTATCATAAAGGACTGTCAAACGAGCTGAAAACAACCCAAGTGAATCGAGGCGACCTTCGCATTGACACGGCTTTTAAAGCCCCTCCTCAAGGGCAAATCCGTTTTCATTCTAACCTTGAGCGCGGAGGATTCAACACCCGAGACCTGGGCCTCAAAGCCATGAAAATTCTCGGCGTGGTGGGCATTGCCATCAATTTAGCCCAAGGGTTCAGCAGCAGTGATAAAACAAAAAGTTTAACAGAACGTCTGATCGCCGCCGCTCAGAGCAGTGCAGCAAACCCAGGCTTCCTGCTGGCTGCAGGTGGGGTGGCTTTGGCTCATAAAGCGGAACAAGACCCTCGCTACCTCAAATTGCCTTGGCTCTCGGAATACGAAAAGTTAGACGTCTCAGTGGCGGACAGCCTCAGGAAAATAGCCTCAGAAACTTCTATTCAAGATCGAGACAGAGTTTTAAATAACCCTGTGGAATGGAAAGTGGCCAAAAGGCTCAAAGAAAATCCAACAAAATTCCAAGCCCTCATGGAGTTGGCCGCCTCGGAAAAAAGAATTCATAAGCGAGTGGGCATTTCCCCCGAATTGCTCGTTAAGGCAGGAGTGATCGACAAGGTTGAAGATGCTGACCTTTACCATCAATTGAGCCAAGGCACGAATCGAACTCGTTACTTGCTTTACGATCACTTTTTAAGAGACCCCAACCGCAACATTCACGACATCAAAGAACACTGTACCGGATCGAGCTTTATATAAATTG
>CAZNDI010000064.1:0-6463 GCA_964571805.1 uncultured Candidatus Peribacteria bacterium | reverse complement strand
GAGGATCTCAAATCAACGAATCACTCCTTTTGCCCGTATTGAATGGTGAAAAAGAAAGTAGCCCCTCATACGCTTGGTTAGATTTTCCTGTAGTTCCTACAGATAACCGCTTGGTCATTCCTAAGTTGGGAAAAAGTGTCCCCATGGTAGGAATGGATTCTAGCAATCTAATTGGTAAAAACTGGCCTGAACTGGAGAAGCAGATTCAAGGCGCCTTACAAAATGGTGTGCTGCACTATCCCACCACGGCGAACCCAGGAGAGCCTGGCAATGTTTTCATTACAGGTCACAGCTCTTACTATCCTTTAGATCCCGGCCAATACAAAGATGTATTTGCCTTGCTCAACCAGCTTGAGCCCGGAGATGAATATTATGTATACTTTGAGCAAAAAAAATACACTTATAAGATTTTTGAAAAAGTGATTGTTAAACCCACTGATACCACTGTTCTTCTGCCTCCCAAAGAAGAGGAACGAAAAATCTCAACCCTCATGACTTGTTTTCCTGTGGGAACAACAACAAGTCGATTGATTGTAAAAGCTGAGCAAGTGGGATGATAATTGGAATTCAGGCTAGAAATCAATAGAAAGACATTTTTTAACCCCGTACAAGATACATTGTACGGGGTTAAATTTAGTCATGGGGAGAAGGCCCTCTTTGAAATTGACCAGAGAAGTCCAATCACGAAATTCAAAATCTGTTGATTAAACCTTCATAATCCCAATGACTTTGCGCATGATTTTTTGCATCACAGTTTCTTCTCCCGCCAACTCAATGCCCACATTCACCAAAGCCATAGGGGTGATGTCTTGTTGGTCTTTCAGGCTCTTTGTTTCATCAATCACGTTCTCAAGGTCAGTGGGTTTCATGTAGGTGGCTTGAGGGGCCCTAGCAAAATGTAGTTTTTTGTACCATTTACTTTCATTTAATATCTCCTTAATTTCTCCCAAATGAGTTCCTCCTCCGCACAAAAGAATACGAGAGGGCAGAGTTTCAACCTCTTTGAAGTCGGCCAAACAAAGCATGACGCCTTCGAGCCAAACTTCGGTGTCATTTTTGATGGTGCTTGTGATGATCTTCTTTGACTTCACTTCAAGTTTGTCCTCCACGTAAGCAATTTTCAAATTTTCAGCCTCCTGAAACGAAATATTAAGCTCAATCGCCAAACGTTTGGTGAAAGTTCTCCCCCCCAAAGCAAACATTTTTGTCCCAATGACGGCTCCATTTTCAACCAAAGCCACATCCGTCGTCCCCCCTCCAATGTCAATAAATATAGCAGAAAGATTTTCGTGAGAGGTATCTAGTGACCGGGCAACGGCATAGGGCTCTGAAACAATGCTCAATAAATCCAATTCCAACTCGTCTGCAATGCTTTGTAAGGCACTAAAGTGAACGAGAGGGGCAAAAGAGTTGAAAATGGACATCTGTACTTGCTTTCCTTGAAACCCTAAGGGGTTGGTCACTCGATAACCGTCAATTCTAACATCAACAATGGCAGTATTGACGAGTTTCACATCAATTTCTGGATACCCAGTTTCTTCACTCAGCTGCTTTCTGACTTCTGCAAAAGCTTTCCATTGAAGTTTGTGAACAATATTTCTAAGCTCAGTCAAATTGATTTTGGCATCATGGTCCTCGCGTGTGTAGGTGATGGTGCTGGTGGCCCCTTTCACGAACTCCCCTGCTATGCCCATGACCATTTGTGTGGGTTTCATCCCCGCTTGTTGACTGGCAATTCGTATGGCTTCTTTGCAATTGTGAACCACACTGCCAATGTCTGTGACCACTCCATTTTGAATGTCTCCCAAGCGTTGTCCAATCTTTCCAAAACCCTTAATATGAGCCCGCTTTCCAATGACTTCTCCATTTTTCTTTTTTTTCTCTTCCACCTGAAAAATGGCAGCCTTAACTAAGGCTGTTCCGATGTCTAAAGCCAACATGGCTTCTTCGGGAGGTTTTGATTTGAAAAAATTAAACATTGTTTAGCGATAAATCATGTCATCCCGATGGACTCCAACCCCAATAAAATTAATAGGAATTTCCAAGATTTCTTCAAGCTTCAAAACGTAATTTCGAGCATTTTCGGGTAAGGCTTCAAAGGTTTTAATTTCCGAAAGGTCTTCTTCCCATCCGGGCAATTCGGCATACTGAACTTCAACTTTTTCAAAATCCTCCAGATTTGCAGGGATGAAATCAATGTTCTCTTCGTCTAGTTTGTAGCTTAAGCCAATTTTAATCGACTGAAAGCCAGTGAGTACATCCAATTTGGTCAGGTTGATTGAATTGATGCCATTGATGACGATGGCATTTTTAACCACTGTGCTATCAAACCAGCCACAACGCCTTGGTCGGCCTGTAGTTGCGCCATACTCCCCTCCTTTGTCTCGAAGCATGTCCCCTTCCATATTCGCCAATTCAGTGGGAAAAGGCCCGCTGCCGACTCGAGTGGTGTAGGCTTTGACAATGCCTACAACGGAATCAATTTTGTTGGGGGCAATTCCTAGGCCAGTACAAGCACCACCGCTCGTTGTACTCGAGGAGGTCACGTAGGGGTAGGTTCCCAAGTCGATGTCCAAATGAGACCCTTGAGCCCCTTCAATTAAAATGGTTTTCCCTTCTTTATAGGCCTTATTGAGGAATTCAGCGGTGTTAATGATGCACCCTTCCAAGACTTCAAAGGCATCTTCATAAAAATTGATTTCGGCTTCAATATTTGTTTTTATTCCAAATTCTCGTTCCTTTTCTTCGGCATTGGCTCGAAATTTTTCCGCAAAGGTGTATTGATTGAAGAGATCGGCCATTCGTAAGCCTTTTCGGTTCATTTTATCAGCATAACAAGGACCAATTCCTCTTTTGGTGGTGCCCACTTTTTTGTCCCCTTTTTGTTCTTCTTGAAGGGCGTCAATTTCTTTGTGATAGTCAAAAATAAGGTGAGCTCGGTCACTGATCAGCAAACGTTTCATCACATTGATCCCCTTCTCTTTTAGGCGAGTGATTTCATCCAAAAGGGTGGGAATGTGAATCACGGTTCCATTTCCGATGATACAGGTTTTATTTTCATGTAAAATGCCTGACGGAAGGAGGTGAAAGACAAATTTCTGAGTCCCCTCTTTGCTATTCACACAAATGGTGTGGCCTGCATTGGCTCCTCCGGCGGCCCGAGCAATGATGTCATAATGTCCAGAGGCAATGTCAACGAGCTTCCCCTTCCCTTCATCTCCCCACTGTGCCCCAGCCACATAAATCACCTGCCCCAGTTTTTTTACCATTTCTTCAGCAGATTTTAAATGTAGCGTCATGATATTAAAAGTTATAGGCGCCACTCTAAGTTATCAAAGCCCTCTATAATTTACAAGATACAATTTAGAAATGGACTGAAATCTTAAACAGAGAGTTTCTCTGCTTTTTGGAGAAATTTTTTCAATAAAAAAACAGGTAGCCCTACGATGGTCGAATAGTCTCCTTTAATCTTTTTGACCCAATCCCCCACTTCCTCAATTGTGAGCGAACCTGAACTTTCTTTCCATCGACCCACTTTGAGATAAGCTTTGATTTCTGACTCAGAAAAATCTTTGAATTCTATTTTTGATTTTTCGTAGCCCACCCAACATACTTTTTTAGATGAATTTAAAAGGGCTAATCCAGAATAAACCCAACAATGAGAATTTCGATAACTTTGAATGACTTTTTCCGCCTTTTTCTCATTTTCGGGCTTTAGGGCAATCTGGCCATTCGAAAGAATTACGATGGTATCGGCTGCAATGATCCACTGGTCTGAATATTTTTTAGCGACTTCCTGCCCTTTTCTGCGCGCAATGGATTGAACGATGGCGTGCGGTCTGACGTAGCCTGAATGATGTTCATCAATATGAGCAGGAATGATTTTGAACTCCAAACCCATGGCTTCTAAAATTTTTTTCCGCTGAGGGCTTTGTGAGGCCAAAATGAAAGACATAAAATGACGCGTTACGAATCATTTACAATTTTATCCCGGGAACTGGAAATTTTAGACACATCTCTTCGACTTCTTTTTTAATCAAAGCTAAGGCTTCGTGATTTTCTACATTCTGAAGCGTGCGATCGATCCAATCGGCAATTTTTTCCATTTCTGGTTCCTTCATGCCACGGGTGGTGACGGCGGGAGTGCCTAGACGAATCCCAGAGGGATCGAAAGGGCTTCGAGGATCATTGGGGACGGTATTTTTGTTGAGGGTGATGCCCACTTCGTCCAAAGCCACTTGAGCGTCTTTGCCTGGAACCCCTTTATTGGTTAAATCAGCTAAAATGAGATGAGTGTCTGTGCCATCTGAAACCAACTTGAAATCACGTTTTTTCATTTCTTCAGCCAAGTGGTGAGCATTTTTCTTCACTTGCAAAGCATATTCTTTGAATTCTGGCTTGAGCGCCTCAGCGAAAGCGATGGCTTTACCTGCGATCGCGTGCTCATGAGGTCCTCCTTGCAAGCCCGGGAAGACGGCTCGATCGATGGCTTTGGCATACTGCTCCTTACACATGATGATGGCACCCCGTGGTCCCCGAAGGGTTTTATGGGTGGTGGTCATGACGACGTCAAAAAATGGGACAGGTGATTCCAAGACGCCACCGGCAATCAATCCTGCTGTGTGAGAAATATCGGCCATGGCAATGGCTCCCACTTCGTCGGCAATTTCCCTGAACGCCTTCCAATTCACATCTCGAGGGTAAGCCGTGAAACCCGCTACAATCATTTTTGGTTTATGTTCCAAGGCCATTTTTCGAACCTCCTCCATGTCTAAAACTCCTGTTTCTGTGTTCACTCCGTACTGAACAAAATTATAGGCCTTTCCTGAAAAGCCGATGGGCAATCCGTGGGTGATATGTCCTCCATGATCTAATTTTAATCCCATCACCGTATCTCCGAATTCTAAAAGGGCAAAATAAATGGCGGTGTTGGCTGGCGAGCCAGAATAAGGCTGAACATTAACATGTTCTGCGCCAAACAATTGCTTGGCTCGTTCGATGGCTAAATTTTCTATCACATCAATGTTTTCTTGACCTCCATAATAGCGTTTGCCTGGGTAGCCTTCTGAATATTTATTGGTCAAAATGGACCCTCCCGCTTCTAAAATGGCTTGGGAAACATAATTTTCTGAAGGAATGAGTTCAATACCTTCCATCTGCCTCTTGGCTTCGGCCATCATTGATTTGTGAAGGTCTGGGTCTTGTTGTTGAATGGTAGGGTACATGAAGAGGGTTTTAAATGATAAATTTTTAATCGCTTTTGAGACAATGAATGACTCGTTTTTCAGTGATGATCATGTCTACGGGTTCATCATAAGGGTCTTTGGGGAGTTCGTCAAAAATTTGATTTTCGTAGGCTAAAGCAACTTTAATAACCCCTTTTTGATGGGCCAGAAATCTATCGTAATAACCTTTTCCCATACCAATCCGATTGCCTTTTGGGTCAAAGGCAACCCCAGGTAAAATAATGAGGTCTAGACGCTCATGGGGGGGCTTCATTCCTTCACTGGGCTCTGGTATGCCATATTTGTTGAGCGGAAGTTGATTTAAATCCTCACAAAGCCAAGGCTCAAATTCTCCTTTCCGACTTATTTTTGGCAAATAAATTTTCTTGGCCGCAAGGTATGTTTTGATGAGTTCAAGGGTATGAACTTCATTTTGATGAGGATAATAAAAAAGGACGTGCTTTGAATTTTGGAAAAATGTTTGGGCCTCGAGGGAGCCAAGGATTTGAAGGCTTTTTTCTTGAACCTCCTCTTTTGAAAGCCCGTTCCTTGCTTTTAAGCCTGACTCCCGGATTGTTTTTTTATCCATGGTTATTTTTTTATCCCAAAAACTTCTGCTGCCATTTCTGCCACCGAAGCTGTTTTAGGAAGATTATTTTCTTGAGGCGATTCCTCTAGAGGGGAAAGCTCAATCTTTTTTGATTCAAGTCTTAAATTTATGGTCCGACCATAGACGGTTTCAAAAGCATCTTGGACTTCTTTTTGGTTCCCCGTATGTTCGATCTTTTCCATATACGTGGCTGATTTAAAGCGAAGGGTTAAGCCTTGAGCGTCATACGTTTCTAATTCTCCATCGGCAAGAGACATGCGCACAAATGCCGTGGGGATGTGTTCCAAAACCCGAGGCCAACTTTTTTTGATGGCTTCAAAATCGAGATCTTGGGCAAATTTAGGCAGAGTTTTTTCTGAAATCTGTTTTATTTCAGTCAAATCATGAGGGGGTGGTTGGTTTTGAGGAGCCGCCTTTTTTTCAAGGGGTTCTTCTTTCAAGGTGACAGGGGCAGGTTGATAGAAACCACAAGCTCTTATGATGGCCATTTCTACCGCCAACTCTGGCAAAGGACAAAGATCAAGTTGACTTCTTGCTTTAAGAAAATGTTCAATAAAATCCAAAATTACAGTCGTTTTGGAGGCTTCTGCTAAGTTGAGGTGAAGCTGAGAACGAAGAAATTCAATGA
>CAZNDI010000063.1:0-6716 GCA_964571805.1 uncultured Candidatus Peribacteria bacterium | reverse complement strand
GTCGCGATGGGAGCTGCGGAGATCCTGCGATGGGAGATTTGGACTGTTCTGCTAAAATAAAAATAGTAAACAAAATCAGCTCAAAAAAATATGCAAAAGAAGAAAATTGTCGTCAACGACCTCATGCAAAAAGGCTATACCTATTACTTAACTGAACCTGAGGGAAAAAATTTTGACCCCGAATTCAAACCCGAACTCACCCCTCAGCAACTGTTGGAATTAGGCGTCTTTGGAGGAAAATACATGACCGACTGCCAGGAAGAATTTCCCAAAACATGGTTCAAAAAAGCCAAACTCTGCCATGAATTTCATGATGCGTCTCTCAACTTTTTTGAAATCAACGCCTCCAAACCCCTTTCGTACTGGCAACAAAAAGACTGGATCTATTGGGAAGACCCCCGAGGGTGGTTTCAATGGTACTGTCGTTATTACCTAGGCCGCCGGTGTGCCGATGATCAAAGGCAAATCAAACGGTGGAAGGCTATGACCCGGCAGATCGCTCAAATCAGAAAAAACTGCCATGCCAAAGAGCTGACCTGCCGGCCCAAACAACGGCAAGCCCTGTTGCATTGGGCGTATGATAGCCGGAAGATTTAAAAAATAGAGAAATTAAAAATTGAAGGCGAGAAAACGTTTTCTCGCCTTCAATTTTTAAAACAATCGTCCCAAATCCTCCTTCATCCGAATCGCTGCCTCTCGAGCGGCCTCAGCATAGGCCTCCCCGGGTTGGCCGTTTTTTTGGTAAGCAAAAATAATATCCCTCGAAGAATTGACGATCGCCCCCGTGCCATTGTCATGAAAACAGGGTTTCACATCCTCAGCTCCTCCGCCCTGAGCCCCATAACCCGGCACTAAAAAGATTTGATTCGGCATCAAATTTCGAAGCACGCGAGCTTCCTCGGGATACGTCGCCCCCACCACGGCACCCACAGAAGAAAAGCCTGATTCTCCGATCAATTCCCTCCCCCACCCCTCCACCAAAGTCGCCACATGCTCATCCATCAAATGATCCCCCAACGCTTGCCCTTGAATTTCGTCGGAAGAAGGATTGGACGTGCGAACCAAGACAAAAATCCCCTTCCCGTATTCCAAGCAAACGTCCGTAAAAGGTTTGATCCCATCAGAACCCAAATAAGGCGTCACAGTGAGGGCATCTGTATCGAGCACTTTGGTCATCTCGTCAAAGAGGGGCACCTCCCCCAAATGGCCATTCGCATACGCCTCAGCGGTCGACCCAATGTCATTGCGCTTGGCGTCTCCAATCACCAATAGGCCTTTTTTTTGGGCGTAAGCAATCGTTTCTTCGTAGGCTCGAAAGCCATGATGGCCGTAGCATTCATAAAACGCAATCTGAGGCTTCACCGCAGGCACCAGGTCGGCCACGGCGTCAATGATCCCTTGGTTGAATTCTATGATCGCCTCAGCGACGGCTTCGGTGGTTTCGCCAAATTCCTCCACCACTCGGTCAATAATGAATTCGGGAATTTGATCAATGCGAGGGTCTAAGCCCACGACGGAAGGATTGGCTAAAATACTGATACGTTGAGTGAGACGGTCGGCAAAATGGGACATCCTGATCGAATTTAAGTTTTAAACTAGGCACTAAAAAGAGCTTCTTGTTCTTTGATTTTAAGGCGAACGTCTTGCGTGGAAGATTTGGCTCGTTCGCTATAAGGCTCAAGGGTCAAGATCCGTTCGTAGGTGAAGAGAGCATTCTCAAAGTCGTCGTCGGCCACACACGCTTCGGCCAAAAGAAAAAGGTAATCGACATCGCGCGGTTTGATTTCGGCAGCCCGCCTAAAACACTCGGCAGCGACACCATAACGCATCATCAAATGATACAACTTGCCCAGCGCCACCAATCGCTGGTCGTCTTTTTCGTCGAGTTCCACCGCTCGAACATAGGCCTGAATCGCTTCTTTATAAGCTTTTTTACGGAGCATGAGACGGCCAATATTCTCATAAATCAGAGGATTTTCCACCCCTTCTTCAATCAACTTTTGATAAAGCGCCTCTGCTTTTACAAAATCTTCCGTTTCCATGTATACCGTGCCCAATTTGAGGGCAATGGGGAGCTCTTCTTTGGTCAAAGCCATGGCTTGAATGAGGGCCCGCTTGGCTTCTGAAAAGTCTTTTTTGGCGATGGCTAGGTCAGCCTTCCTCATTTCTTCTTTAAAGGCAGCAAAATCATAACGCTTGACCTCTGTCGCTCGGGCCAGCTCTTCTTTAAAAGGCATGGAGACCTCTTCGCTTTCTAATTTTTTATTTTCCTCCACTTGTGCAGACACTTTTTCTTTAAAGGCGATCCGCTCTTGCTTGTTCGCCAAAACCACCCGGTTCATAAGGATGGCAACAATGGCGACGAGAGAAAAAATGAAGAGATAGAGTTCCAGCATGAGCAGGGCTGAGTCAACGGATCGAAATATTATTGTTCAGTTTCTAAAAAGAAATTCTCCAGGACCAACTTTTTATTCACATTACGACTGATAAGATACCGTGCTTCCATTAATTTTTCAAACAGTTCATGAATTTTTTCAGCCCCCAAGTGCGTGGCCAACGTATTTATTTGCTGGGAAATAAGGTCATGCGAGGCTTTTCTGAGAAGGAGACAAAAGATATCAAAAAAAAGTTCGAGTTGGCTGGGCTCTTTTTCTAAGGCTTCCACGAAGACAAATTTGGATAAAAGATCATTCTGTTTTAAAAATCCTTCTATTTTGTAATAAAAATCGCGATATTGAGCCATTTCCATGGGATTTTTTAAAAGACGGATGGCCAACCCCGGTCTGCCTTGGGCCATTTGTAGAATTTCATCTAAAGTTCCGGGGGTTGGGGCTTTTTCGGCTAAGGCAGCCTTGATTTCAGCATCTTCCACCAGAGAGAATTCGTAAGGACGAACACGGGAAAGGATGGTCGGTAAAACCGCTTTTGGATGGGAAGAGGTGAGGAGGAAGATCGTTTTTCCAGGAGGTTCTTCGAGGGTTTTAAGGAATGAGTTTTGAGCTTCAATCGGCATTCTCTCAATATTTTCGATGAGCACAACCCGGGTTTTGCCTTGAGACGTTAAACTGACTTTGGCCACCAAGGCTCTCACGTCGTCAATTTTAAGACTTTGCCCCTCATCCTTGAGAAGGAGAAAATCAGGATGTACGCCACTTTCGATCCACAAGCAGTCTTGGCACTGATGGCAGAGATTGTGAGGGCAGAGTAAAATTTTGGCAAAGAGGAGGGCTACCGTGAACTTGCCTGTATCTTTGGGGCCATGAAAAAAATAGGCATGCGTCAAATTGTCTTGTGCCAATTCATTCTCCAAAGCCAGGAGCTGTTTTTCGTGCCCAATGAGGTTCCAGGGATAGATCATAAATTTATTTACTCATATTACGCACCTCCTGCGATTCACCCCTCTTCAATCACAAGCGAAGAGCGGTGAGTGGAAAGCGAAGAGCTAATCTCAATTTCAAATTGCAGCAAGCTCACCGCTCCACGCTCTCCGCTCACCGCTTGTAAAGTGGTGTCACTACACAGAATTCATACTAAAGGGTGCGTAAGGTGAGTCAATCAATTCCACTATCACTAAATTACCCCAAAAACTTAAAATTTAAAACTGAGTTGTGCTATAATTCCTCCGCTCTTATTTTTTATTCAATCGTATTATGTCTCACGGTAATGTAATTATTCGATTCGACGGTGTTTCCTTCGGCTACACTCCGGAAAAGAAAATTCTGGACGACGCCAGCTTTTCGGTGCGGGAGAATGCTAAAATCACGATCATGGGTCAGAATGGAGGAGGGAAAAGTACCATTTTTAAAATGATTTTGGGCGCCGGCACCAAAGTGGATGAAAGTCTCAAAGAATTAACTTTGAAGCCCACGAAAGGAAAAATCAATATCACCAAAGACGCGACCATTGGCATTGGCCTCCAGGTGATGCCCAAAAAATTCATGAGCTTTACGGTCTTGGAATATTTTGCGACTGCCTTCAGTGAAAAAAAACATGATTTGGAGCGCCTGGTGAACAACGTGCTGGAGATTGTGGATTTTTCCACCCCCATGGATAAAAAAATTGAAGCCTTCTCGGGAGGGCAATTGGCCCGCCTCCTTTTGGCTCACGCTCTGATTCAGGAGCCTGATATTTTGCTTTTGGATGAGCCCACCAACAACTTGGACCAGGAAGGAATCGACCATTTGACGGGGTTTTTGATGGTTTATCCCAAAACCGTGTTGGTGATTTCTCATGATGCGGAATTCTTAAATTCCTTCACCGAAGGAGTGTTGAATTTGGACATCTACCGACAAAAAGTGGATCAGTATGTGGGGAATTATTTTGACGTGGTGGAGGAAATTGCGGGTCAAGTGGAGCGGGAAGTGCGAAAGAACGCACAGCTCAAAAAGAACATTCAAGACCGAAAGGACAAGGTGAACTTTTTCTCGAATAAAGGAGGAAAGATGCGTCGTTTGGCGGCTAAAATGAGGGATGAAATTGAGGATGATGAGGAAAATATGGTGGATGTGAAAAAGGAAGACCGTACAATCCGACCCTTCAAAATTGAAGCCGAAACCTGGCCCACCGTGATTGCCGAGATCAATGCAGTGGACATTTTTGTCGGACAGAAGCGGATGACTAAAAAAGTGAACATGAAGCTTTTCCGTCGAAGTCGACTTTTGATCAAGGGGCCGAATGGCATGGGGAAAAGCACACTTTTAAGAGAGCTCGCTTTGGGTCAATCAAAAGGTGCGGTGATTCCGGAGGGGGTGAAAGTGGGGTACTACCAACAAGATTTCTCGGGTCTCAATTTTGACCAGACCGTTTATGATTCCCTGGAGGAGGTGATGGAAGCGTCTAAGCACGAAGAAATTCATTCGGCCGCGGGTCACTTCATGCTTAGCTCTGTCATTCAGAATAAGGTGAGCTCTCTTTCCGAAGGGCAAAAAGGACTCCTTTGCTATGCACGTTTCATGCTTCAAAAACCGAGCTTATTGATTTTGGATGAGCCGACGAATCACATCAACTTCAGACATTTACCAGTGATTGCGAAAGCGATTGAGGAGTACGACGGAGCTTTGATTCTCGTTTCTCACATGCCAGAATTTGTGGAACAGATTGAAATGAATGAGGAGTTGGATTTAGAGCAGCTTGTCTCTCAAAAATAACCTGATTTAGGCCTGTTTTTTTACAAATTCATAAACCCCACTTTCCACGATGGGCTTGGGGAAGCAGAATTCTTGAGGCATCACCGCAATGGCGATGGGCACCAAAATGGATTTGAGCTCACCACCTACCGCTTCACATTGAGTGGGTTCAACGTCATACCGAATGATTCGTATTGTGGCTTGAGGACAGACATCAGAGCATGGAAACGTGACTCGGACAGGGGTTTTATTGTGTTGGCCGAGGATGATATCCTGACCCATCATTTTGGCTTGATCAAAATCAGATTGAGCATAATCAACTAGCGCTTTGTCGGATAAGGTTTGATCTTTTGATGGAGAAGGTGTGGTTTCTGTTGGAGCAACCGCTTCATTGGAACGAAGAAAGGCATAGCCACCAATGAGCAGCAAAATGGAAAGAATGAGGAAGGAATGTCTTTTAATCAATGGCATGAGAGAAAAGCTTAAAGGATTATTTTATTGTTTTCACTATATCATAGGTTTCCGTTGGGCTGAGGGGCAAAAAAACACCTCCCAAGAGATGGGACGTATTCGTCCCGATCTCGAAGAGAGGTGTTTTAGTTTTTATGATGTGCTGGACATTACATGTCTCTTAAATTCAATCCTCCTAAAAAGTCTTGCTTCCCAATTTCATAACCCTTCATGCGCAAAATAGCGTAGGCGGTCACAAAGTGAAAATAAAAGTTTGGGATGGCAAAGTCACGAGTGTAATCTTCAGCCGTTTGAAACTTGTCGGGAAAATAGGAGATGAGGATTTTGCGTTCGTCGGCTTGCATCAAGGCTTCATTGGAAGTGGCTGAAACGAAATCCAAGGTCTTTTTCAGGCGTTCCACCAATGCTTTGAGGGTGGCCTCGTCATCAGGCATGCTAGGAATTTCCACTCCGGCAAGTCGGGCCATGGCCCCTTTGGCATTGTCGCTCATGATTTGAATCTGCTTCACAAAAGGAAACATGTCAGGAGTCAAACGAGCGTCCATGAGCATTTCTTCGGTGTGCTCTTTGCCTTCGAGTTGATTTTCGACTTTGGCCAGTAGCTCCATCATGGTCTTGAGGGATTTTTGCATCATGACCTTGGTGTCGACATATAAATTTTGCATATAAAATGGATTAGGGTGTAGATTTTTATTATATCCCTACCAGATGAGAAAGGAAGAGTAATAATTTTTTTATTTCAAAGTGATCTTTCTGGATGGAATGCGCTCTTAACCAATCAACCCCTCAATATAATCAAAATCCTCCTTCGTGACAGGTTGGACGGAGAGGCGCTGGCCTTTTTGGACGAGGAGCATGTTTTGGAGTTTGGGATCTTTTTTAACTTCCTCCAGGGTCAAAATCTTCTTAGCTTTTTTGACAAAGGCAATATCTACAAGCATCCACGTAGGATTTTCTTTTTTACTTTTAGGATCGTAGTAATCTGATTTAGGGTCGAATTGGGTGGAGTCGGGATAAGGCTCAGAGGCGACTTTTGCAAAACCGGCTATATGAGGAGGATCGCAACTGGAATGATAAAAAAGAATCTTGTCGCCGATTTTCATGAGGTCGCGCATGTTA
>CAZNDI010000062.1:0-6904 GCA_964571805.1 uncultured Candidatus Peribacteria bacterium | reverse complement strand
ATTCCAAAATTCAGTCCATTTTCCATTTTCAGGTTTGAAAATCCATAAGCTTCCTGGATCAATGAGGGAAGATTCACTAAACGTATTCACCTGACCTTTCCGTACAAGAAGGATTTTTCCGTCCGGAGAAAGGTCAAAGCTAAAAATAAACTCTTTCTCTCCATCCAGAATTTTATCTAATTTTTTAGTTTCTAAATCAAGTTGATATAAGTTATCGCGCGCTTGATCTGAACCTTCTTTGATTCCTAGGAGGTAAATGAGTTTTTGATTGGGGTGAATTTTGAAATCTTTAATGATCAAGCCTTTGGGGCTTAGAATTTTAGTATTTTTCAGTTTAAAATCAAACTGAACTAGTTTCTCTTTTTGCACACCTTCCGCGCCAATGAAATAAAGATTTTGGTAAGCAGTTTGATAGTTCTTAAAATAAGGCTTTTTCATCAGAACTCCTTGCGCATCTTTGACTCCTTTTAGTGACACTTCTAAGCTCTCTCCTCCTTGCAAGCCCTCAGTAAAACTGTAAGCCATTTTTCTCCCGATCCAACTGAATTTTCCCTCAACTTCGGGAGTTAGTGAGAAATTTTTTTCCACTGAAGCACGGTCCATATTTCTGTTAAATGTTAAAACAATTTGCTTGGTATTGAGAGATAAAATCGTTGAGTTTAAATTCGTTTCAATCACGCGTGGGTAGGTCTGATCGCCACGAATGACTAAAATACTAATCAAAAAAGCAAGAAGAAAGAAGAAAAAAAAGAAAAGCCGATTGAGATTATTTAATGATTTCATAAGCATCTTTGGGGGTGGGCAGAGTTTTACCTGAGGTTAGTTGAATGATGACCTGGCGATGATTTTCGATCATGGCTTCCTTTATAACACCTTTTACTTGAATCCATTCGTCTTTTTTGGGGTAAAATTTTTCTGGATCGTACTCCACAGGCAGAGCGATGACTCTGGCATCTGCTGCGCAGCAAGTCATGACAAATTGACCGAGTTGAAAACGATTTTTTTCACCCTTTTCTTCGATAATGACTTTCCCTTCAATAATCACATTCTGATCCTTATAGTGATCTGGTTCTGGATCCATATTTAGAATTCGAACCCATTCAATCAAGGTCCGCTGATCAGTTGGCTTGGCAAAAACAGTGGGGTCAAAACTACTGCTGGATAAATCCGAAGTCACCCCCCTTGAAATGGCTGAGGCACTGGAAAGGAGTTGAGGCTTAAAAATAGGGGCAATTATAAGAGGAATGAGAAGTAATACGATAAGGCTAAAATCTTTTTTTGTAGATCTTTTTTCACAGTCCGTCAGTCGATAATGTTTTAAATTCAAAATCCAATATAATCCTAAAATAATAAGTATGACTCCTCCTCCTAAAATTAATCCATTATAAAAAGGGTTTACCAAGAAGGCCAAAAGACCCGTTGAAAAATAGTAGATGACCAAAAGTCCGTAGGCCAGAATCAAGAAAGGACCGATCCTTTGAAGTAGGGGAGCTTTCATGAAAGGTTCAAATTATAAAAGGCAGTGAATAGGAAAACAAGCTGGGCAATCAAAATCGTAATAAGAATAATGGCTTTTAGGCGGAAAATTTTAGGTAACATCACAAAAACTTTGATATCAATCATGGGGCCAAAGACCAAAAAGGCCATGATGGAACCCATACTAAACGTATTTACGTAAGAAAGAGCAAAAAAAGCATCGACGTTGGAGCAGATCGAAATGAGCGCTGCCATCAGCATCATGGCAATGATCGACATGATGGGCCCCTGACCTAAGCTTGCAATCCATTCCCGCGGAATGAGGACCTGACTAAAGGAAGCAATCAGAGCCCCCAAAATAAGTAAGGCTCCTAGTTCCAGAAATTCCGTAGTCATGTTTGAAGTAAAGGCCGTGAAACGCTTTTTTTTAACTCTGGAATTTGGGTCGCATTCGCAGGCTTCATGGTTGGTTTTATCATTCAGCATGGCGGAAGACAATAATTCCTCTTTGCTCTTGACGAGCGAAATCACTGCGCTAACAATCATTGCGATTATTAAGCTTAGAACCACGCGCCATACCACCACCATGGGCTGATTGGAAAAGGCAGCATAAGTCGCCAAAATCACCACGGGATTGAAAACCGGGGCAGCAAACAAGAATGACACCACTGTATGAATGGGCACACCTTTGTTGATCATACGGCGAGCTAGGGGAATATTGCCACACTCACAGACTGGAAATAAAAATCCCATCATTGGCCCAACTAAAATGCTCCCAAATCGAGATTTTGGTATAAATCTGAGAATTGTTTCACTTTTTACATAAACATGAACAAACGCAGAGGCAATTACACCCAGAAGCAAAAAAGGAATGGCTTCAATCAAGATTCCTTGAAAAATGGTCACGGCGTCCCTAAGAAGTGCTGGATCAAAGCTCATGAATTCATTTTAACATAATTTATTCTTCTTCTTATACCTTTCTCATTCCTTTAAATAAAGAGACTAAGAAAAACATCGTCAGAGCCACAAGAACAATCGTTCCTCCACTGGCCAAATCGAAATAATAAGAAAGCGTGAGGCCAAGAAGTACAGCGACAATTGAAAAAATAACCGCGAAAAACATGGTTTGTTTAAAGCTTCGTCCCAGGGCCATCGCCGTTAGTACTGGAATCACCATCAGGGCACCAATTAAAAGGACCCCCACCACCCGAATGGAAAGAGAAACCATGATGGCGGCTAAAAACATTTGAATCAAATTGAGCTTTCGTACTGGTAGGCCACTTGCTTGAGCCAATTCTTCATCAAAGGCGGCTAAATAGAACTCTTTAAAAAACAGAATGATGATCAAAAAAATCAAAAGGCCCAAGCTGCCCATTAAAATCAAATCATTCTGAGATACGGTGGTTATATTTCCAAATAAATAGCCAAAAAAATTCACATTAAATCCTTTGGCAATGCTGACAATGACCACGGCAATCGCCAGACTTCCCGAAAGAAAGAGGGCCAAAAGGGATTCACCAGTTACCTGTTTTTTTTGTCTTAAGAGCTCCATCAAAATCACTGCTAAAATAGAGGCTCCCATTGCTGTAACAACAGGATAGGTTTTTGTTAAGAGTCCTACGGCAACACCTGCTAGGGATACATGCGCTAAAGTATCTGCCATCAGGGAATAACCTCTCACCACCAGAAAGGAACCAATCATTGGGGCCACCAGAGCTATGATCAGTCCCCCTAAAAAGGCCCGAATCATGAAGTCATATTGAAATATTTCGAACATATTAGTGGTCGTGAAGGATAATTTTACTGTGGGGACCGTACACTTTTTCTAGGTTTTCTTTGGTCAAAAAGGCTTTAGGGGATTGATGACAAACCAGTTTTTGATTCAGGCAAAGGACAGTGCTCACTTCTTTGGCAATGAAATCGATGTCGTGGCTGACGTAAATGATCGTCAAATTAAAATTCTTTCTCAGGTCTCTTAAAAACTCATAAAATATTTCCTGATGCCCAATGTCAACCCCGCTGGTCGGTTCATCCAGGATCAATATTTTAGGTTCTGCCGCTAAAGCTCTGGCGATAAAAACCCTTTGTCTTTCTCCTCCAGAAAGTTCGGAAATCAATTTTTTTGCATATTTTTTTATCCCCGTGGCTTCCATGGCCTCATCCACGGCCTTAAGGTCTATTGAGCTCATTCGACCCAGCCACCCCCTCCTGACTGTCCTGCCACTTTTTATCACTTCCTCCACAGTGGTGGGAAAGCCATTGAGAGATTGGCCTATTTTTTGAGGCACATAGCCAATTTCCTTATTGACCAAGATTGAATTCAACTTCTCCCCAAAAATTTTAATCTGACCCGAAGTTGGCTTAATTAAGCCTAGAATTAATTTAATCAAAGTCGTTTTCCCTCCTCCGTTTGGACCAACAATGCCCACATAATCACCTGTATTGAGCGTGAAAGTGAGGTCATCCAAAATAAGGCTATCATTGATCTTGTAATTCAAATTCTCAACTTCTATGCAGGGTATTTTCTTTATTGGCATTCCATAGCGATTTTTAAGTTCTTAAGATTGTCTTCCATGACTGAAATATAGTCCTGCCCTTCTTCTTGTTGCTCCTGAGTCAGGCCTTCAATAGGATTGAGCACCAAGGTCTGAGCTCCAATTTCGTCAGCCAAAGTCTGGGCTAGCTTAGGTGAAGCCAAAGTTTCGAAAAACACATACTTTATTTTATTCTCTTTACTTAGAGTTGCAAGGTCTGCCAAAGCTTTGGCAGAAGGCTCTTCCTCCGGTGACATGCCGGAAATGGGTAGAAGCTCTATATTATACCGTTGGGCTAGATATCTAAAGGCATTATGAGTGACCACGGCTTGTTTGTGAACACACGTTTGCAAGCCTTGGGTATATTCTTTGTCCAAAGCGATTAGTTTATCTAAAGCATCTTGGGTGTTTTTTTCAAAAATAGCTTTATTCTCAGGGTTCAATTGAAGCAATACTTCTTCAATAGATTCAATTTGTTTTTTCGCTAAGACAGGATCAAGCCAAAAATGAGGGTCGTGGGTGAGGTCTTCATGCCCATGGTCCCCTTCGTCTTCCTCATGTCCTTCTTGATGCTCCTCTTCTTCTTGATGTTGTTCGGCACTCAAAAGGGTGATCATCTTGCTCATATTCAGAACCCGTACTTTATTTTTTTCTAAGTCCGGTAAAATTCCATCTACCCATGCGTCCACACCTGCTCCATTATAAATTAAAAGATCTGCCTCGTATATTTTTTGCATGTCTTTTGGTGAAGGTTCGTACTCATGGGGCTCAACCCCGGGAGGGACGATGTTATCAATCGTTGCCTCAGATCCGGCAACCTTAGAGGCAAAGTCGTAAAGAGGATAAAAGGTGGCCACAATTTTTAAGGGTTCTTTTTCTAAACTTTCCTGGTCATTGACTTGTTCATTTGCATTGTCCGGTTTCACTATAGGGTTGGGTGTGCCTGAAGAGCAAGCTGCTAAAAATAGGGTAGATAAAGCCAGGGTAAGTAAATACTTATTATTAAACATGGATATAGAGTTAGTGAATAATTTAATTATTAAGGGCGCAACTATTGCAAGTTCCCGCCATTTCAGACAGGTGTTTCAGGCTTCGGTAGGGTAGGTTTTTGGGGATCATGACTTCCATTTCACATTTTTCTTCAATAAATTCATCAGCCCGACCACAGTGGTCACATACTGCAAAGGTGTGGCAACCCTTCTGTTGCTCAAAATCACATCGCACGAAGCCCTCTTTGGTGTGAATGCGGTGAATGATGCCCAGTTTTTCAAAGATTTCCAAAACCCGATAAATGGTGACCACATTGATGGGGATGTTTTCAGGGATCCACTCTTCAATGTCGTGGGCAGAAAGGGGAATTTTTGCTTTTTCCAAGGCTTCTAGGACCGCCATTCGAGGTCCGGTGATTTTATAGTGGTTGCCTTTTAAGATGGCAATCGATTCGTCAATGAATGGCATGAATTTGGATTAACTGTTCATATCTTATACTAATAATTTTTCAAATGCAATATTATTTCATTTAAAGATTATTGCCTCATCGGTTTGAAAATTAAGTTTACAAAGAAACCTGAATCCTATACTATATCCAAGCTTTATGTGGAGCGGTAGCTCAGCTGGTTAGAGCGCTGCCCTGTCACGGCAGAGGTCGCGGGTTCGAGTCCCGTCCGTTCCGCCACAATAAATATAAATCAGGACGGGGCGAGAAGCCTGTCCTGAGGTTTCCACATAAAATAGAATAGGCCGTGAGGAAGTCCCGTCCGTTCCGCCACAAATTCTAATTCAATCCTTAGAACATGAATTTATGGAAGATTTTTAGGGATGAGCATTTTTTAATGAAGAAATTAAACAGACCTTTAAAACTTCCTTGCGACTACAATGAGCCTCTCATGAAACTTCTCAGAAAGTTTATGCCCTTCTATGTCTCCAAAAAAATCCATTGTCCTAAAGCCTGTCAGCCGGAAAAAGAGATCCAGCTCATTCGGAAAATAAAGTCTTAGTTTGGTAGCCTTCTTGTCTTTAAGTATGGGCAAGGCTTTAGTGCCAACCTTTCTGATATGGGTCTGAGTCGTGTACAAGTAGTTATCAATAACATCCAATGAGTTCTCATCTATAAATTCATAAGACCTACTTCCTTTTTCCATTTTTTCGGAAAACCTACGATCGAAAGTTCCTTCAACCAACATGGGCCAGCCAAACATGGTATCAATAATCAATATGCCACCCTTCTTTAGATGTTTATGGATTGATTGAAGGGCTTTGATCACATCGTCATTGGAATCAAGGTAAGCAAAAGCGGTATAAAAAATAATGGCGGCATCGAACTTCTTATCTAATTTGATACTTCGCATGTCTTGACGTTTGAAATTGATTTCCAAACCTTCACTTTGAGCATTCTTCTTAGCTTGAGCAAGCATGGCAGGTTCTAAATCAATTCCCATCGTGTCATAATCAAGTTTCTTTAAGCCAATGGTATGCCGTCCAGTCCCACAAGCAATATCAAGAACTGATCTAACCTTATTCTTCTTGAAGATTTTATGAAGAAATTTGAGCTGTTTTTGAGTCTTTTCCTCATCGCAGTACATTAGGTTGTACCATTCAGCCATATCGGTGGAGTAGAGCGTTTCTATGGGCATATAATTACTTTTAGTTTTTTAGAGGTCGAACTCACCTAGCAAGGCATCAAACTTCTTCATGGCTTTGGCAAACTTTTTCTCATCTCTCATGCAAGCGACCCGAAAGAGCTTTTTACCTTTATCCTTCTCTTTAAAGAAGTAGTGTGTTCCTGAAACCACAAAAAGATCATTCTCTTCTAAAAAAAGCATCAATTCATCAGAGTTGATTTTAGAAGTTAAGATTTCAATCCAGGCTACACTCGCTTTGCTATTTGAAGGCCG
>CAZNDI010000061.1:0-7035 GCA_964571805.1 uncultured Candidatus Peribacteria bacterium | reverse complement strand
AAGGGCTTTTTTTTAATATCTAACTGGCAGTCCTAATAAAACATGCTTCTAAGGGCAAGTTCAAAGACGATAGCCCAAATTCCCAATAGGATCCCCACAATTCCAATTAGCTTTTGCTTTGGAACCAATTTAGCATGTAACTCCTTTCCTTTAGCAGCACTTGAAGGATTTTTTGAAAAAATATACTCATCAAGTAAATTGAAACCCAAAAGCAAACCAAGAGCAGCTTGAACAACTCCCATACCCAAGAAAGTGGCCCACCAAATAGGAGCAGTAGTTAGCCAGCCAAGATTGAGAATAGAACTGATAATCAACCATGCACCCCAGATAAAAATAACAAAGCCGATCCAGCCTTGAAAGGGGGCAATTTTCTTAAGCATGTCTTCAGCAGATTTGCTTTTACCAGCAATGAGCTGTGGAGCCGCAAGGAGACCGGCAATAATCATAATAATTCCATAAACCATTTTTTTGGGGGGTTAGTGTTAAAAAAATTTATATTGGCTCTATTTTAAAGGCTTTTTGCCCAAACGCAAGTTAATTATGCGATCCAGACTTCCAAATTCGCTTGACCCCTTTCCAGACAAATTTGAGGAGAAAAACAGAAATGAAGAGATAAATAACGCCCAGAGCAAAATAAACAAAATAAGCCAGGAGTTTGAGCGTCATGGTTTGCGCTGCATGACTGATATTTTCGACAAGTAACTTGGCCTCACCTTTCCAATTTTCTTTGAGCGCCTTCCAATCAAAAATCACATCTTTATTGACCGAAATAGTGAAAAAAGTGAATTTGAGTTGATCGAGTTGATCCGCCTTATTTTTGTTTGAATAATCAATTTGAGATTTGATATTCAACCTTTCCGTGCTCAATCTTTCGATCAGATTCAACTTGCTATCAATGATCTTTGCCAGCGTTTCAGCATCTTGCTGATCGGTAGCGAGCTTGCTGATTTCATCATAAGAAGTTTGAGCACTGGCCAGAGTTTCTTCGATCGATTGTAATTTTTTAGTTAAAATTTCAAGTTCGGTATCAACGCCTTCAATCGATTTTTTAATACTGGTGATGTTGGCATTCAAATTTTCGGGCTTGAGGGCTTGAATAATTTTTAAAATAGAATCTGTATGTTCTTTTTCCACCTTAAACTGATAATAACAATCGAAATCATTTTTGTTGGCACTCTCAAAAATCACATAGCTTTCCTGTTTTAATTTCTCAATGACAGAACAAACTTCCTCCAAATTTTTAGTCTTGATTTGCCCATCATAAGCCTTCACCTCAAAATCCTCGGCGTCCAACCCCGTACTCATCCCAGGACCAGGAGTCGGCATGATGCCAGGCGCCATTTCAGAAGTAACGTCCCCAGAGGCTACAGAAAAACCATCATAAGCCGCCGGATTTGCCATTTTCGAGCCACCATAGCCAAAATCACTCTCGGACTGAGCTGTGCCACTCAAAACACCCGTTAAGGAGTGATAAGAAAAAACAACCAAGGCGGTGATCATCACGACGCCAAAAATCCCTAGAAAAATAACCCCAAGAAACTTAATAATGGACTTGAAAGACCAATCGAACTTTTTAAACATAGACATAGTTAGGGGTGTTAATCATTAATTAAAGGTGACCAGGCTCGCAACAATCACATAAGCACTCAAAATGATGAGGATGCCAATGATGGCATTACGAATGATTTTTTTGGCATTGGTAACCGCCTCATCATCGCCATAATTCATGATCATCATGCCAGCACCATAGACCAAAATGCCCAAGGTGATGACCCCCACAAACCCCAATAAAAATTTCATCACATTGGCAAAAGTATTGATGATTTGAGCAATATTAGAACTAGTAATTTGATCACTTTGACTCGCAGGAAGAACAAAAATGTTTTTGATGACAATTTCATTGATGGCAATCAAGATGATTCCAGCCCCCACCCACAAAATAGAGGTCCGCTCCTTTGTAATTTCAGCTTCATCTCCTTGGGCAAAGAGCATCCTCACCGCACTCAAAACAATGAAGAAAATAGCCACCGTGCCAACCAAAGCCTTCAAAAAAGCAACAATGCCATAAACCTCATTCGAAAACCCCACATCCGCTACCAGAGTCGTACGGTTCACTCCCGCAGGACCATAAAGCACCTCAACGATCCTACCGATAAGTAAAATGACGACGAGTCCAATCACCCCATATAAAATGGAGGTTTTTTGTTCCGTCGTGGTGGCCTCATCCCCTTCAGCAAAAATCATCCTAACCCCTGCAATCACAATCCATAGTATCGCAATTCCTGCGGCAATATTTTGAATCCCCCGTGTCACCACCAAACCAATTTGATTGATTTGAGCCTCGCCTTGAGAGCCAAGCAAAATGGTAGAATTGATGACCACTTCCACATCAGATGAAGACAAGCCTTCAATACTAGCAAGCTCCTCTTTAAGAGTCGCCAATCCTGCCTCCCGGTCTTGGGCTTTAGGGCTCAAGAGGCCATTTTTTTCTGCCAGTTGATTTAAATTTTCATAACCTTCCAATTCCAAAAAACCCACAATTCGATCCGGCAAACCCGCCCATTTATTATGATTAAAATAGAAATTAATCTCTTTATAGAGTAAATCAACGCCAAAATCGACCTTTGCGTATTGTGAGTCCAGTTCTCGCAAGGTTTTCTCTAATTCGTTTTTTTGTGCGTTGAGTTGACTTAAAAAAGCAGGATCTCTATTTTCACCAAATCTCTGATCCCATTCAACCTGCAATAAATCTTTTTGAGTGATTTCCTTTTCATCAATGAGCTGATTGATGAGCACAATGTTTCCCTCTGGATAAAGCTTCTTGATCAACTCTGGAAAATTCTGGAGCATAAAGGTTGCCATCGTTTTTTTTGTAGCCGCTTCAACTTCAACAATAGAAACCTTAAAAAGTTTTATTTTTTCTTCTTTAGCCTTGATTTCAGCCGTCAAAGTGAGTTGAGTTTTCTCTGCTTCTGCTAAAGCCAAAGCCGTATTCAATTCTACTAAACCTATATCACTGGTAAATGCAGAATCAAAATTAGTTGCAATGTCAGCGATTCCCTCAAAACTTTCACTCATGTAAGGAGTCCATTCCACAGGGAGCGACCCCCACTTATTTTCTGGAGAACTATAATCAATTACTTCAATTCCCGCCCCCTCCAATTTGGATTTAATGGCATCCAAAGAAGCTTGAGCCATCACCAAATTAGGCATTAAAACAATCGCAACCAGGAATAAGGAAAGGAAACTGATGATTTTTTTTCTAAATTTCATGAAATTAAACCAAGTAAATATTCAAGGAAGAAAGGGTGGCCGAAGTGAAGGTATTCACCAAGGCAAAGGCCCCATAAATGATGACGATCGCCACAATGCCAGCGATGATCATATTTTTAGCCGTGGTCGCCCGCTCTTCGTTTTCGAGAGAGGTGAGATATAAAAAACCCGCGTAAATTGTAAAAATAATGGCCATCGGGCCCACAAAAACCAAAATTAGACGGATGATACTGGTGAATTGGGAGATCACCTGAGTGGGGTCCGCAGCCACAGCTTCATCGGGAGCATTGAGGACATAAATGGCGTTGACGATATTGCTAGCCAATAAAATAACGAGCATACCGAGGAGGCTCCAGGTGAGCGTTTTCTTTTGCTTCCCAATTTCCTCCTCATCATCCCCCGACGTGATCATACGAAAAGCCGTAATGACCATATAAAGGACAATCACCGAACCCAACAACCATTTGATGTAATCCACAATGTCTCGAAGTTGATCGCGAGCGGCCCCAAAATCAATCAAGGCAGCTGAAGTGGCTTTTTCAGGATTAAAGATCCCTGCCACATTTTCAGAAATGATCAAAATCACAAACCCTATCGCTAACCACAAAAAATTTGACCGTTGCTTTGAGATTGTTTCCTCCTGCCCCCTAGCCATCACGAGCTTCAAACCATAAATTACCCCCACCACCAGAGCCACAGCTCCAACCACATTGCGAACAATGTGGATGAGATTTAAAACAAAATCAATAGCCAAGTCTTCACCTGTTTTATCGCTAGGGGAAAAACCAGCGACGTCTTGCAAGTACTTTGCCCAATCATCCCCCAACACTCCTTGAGCCTGAGTCGTACTCAAGGTAAAAAACAGCAGAACCAAAAAGAACATCCAAGGGAAAAGAGTTATGACAAAGCCCATGAAGGTTTTATTTTTTATTTTTTTCAATTTTTTTGTTTTTTCTGAATTTGATCCGTTTTCCGTTTCAATCTCTAAAGTTATTTTACCTTTTCGAAAAAGATTTGCAATATGAACTAAAATAGTTTAGAATCCCCGAGCTAGACCCGTGATATATTTAAAGAAAACCCTATGGCTAAGCGATCTACCCCAAAAAAACAGCAGTCTAACGCTCAGTCGTCACGACGATATAAGGCGTTTCAGAACAAAGCCAGAAAAAGGCTGGTCAATTTAGTCGCCGTTTCCAAATGTGATCAATGTGCTGAAATGAAACTGACTCATACCGCTTGCAGCACCTGTGGTAAATACAAAGGACGAGTCATCATAGACAAATCTAAAGCGATGGACAAGATTACAAGGGTTAAAGCCTAAGCTCATGAAATTTTTCAATTTTCACCAGTAATCCCTAAATTGAATCATATTGTCCTACGTTTGAAAATTGCGAATTGAAAACTAATACCGTTTTATGGCCAGTTGGCGACATTTATCTAGAGTGGTTGTCATGCAGAGCTTCTTTGAACATGAGGCCCGAGGTGGCGATCTGCTGGAGATTTTGGAGTATAACTTGGAAGAGTATGGGCAAAAGATTTCTGACATAGACTTTGCCTATAATTTAACGAAGAAAATTGAATCGAATTTTGCTAAGATCAGAGAGCTCATCAAGCAGCATGCTCCTGAGTGGCCCGTTGAAAAAATGGACCCCGTAGAACGCGCAATCCTCGTGGTGGGAGTGTGTGAGCTACTTGACCCTGAAAAAGATGTGCCCGTGAACGTTGCCATCAATGAAGCCATTGAGCTGGCAAAGACTTATGGAGATGAAAGCAGTGGCAAATTCATCAACGGCGTTCTCAATGCTGTAGCCCACAATAAAAAATTACATCCCAAAAAACAAGCTCCTAAACCTAAAAAAATCACTAAAGAAAAAAAAGGAAAAATAGTTAAATCAAAAAAACCGAGTGAAGTGAAAAAAAAGCCTAAAGCTAAAAAAGCATAATTCATTGAGCCTTCATCATTTAACAAGCAGAACGTGTATAAGAAGTTGGAAGAAAAAATTGAGATCACGTTTAAAGACCATGAAGTCGTCCGAGCCGCCTTCATTCATCGGTCTTATTTGAATGAACACAAAGATTCAAAATTCGAAAGCAACGAGCGTTTAGAGTTTTTGGGAGATGCTGTTTTGGAACTGGTGGTGACCGAATATTTGTACCGAAATTATCCCAACCCCGAAGGAGAACTGACAAACTGGCGTTCTGCCTTGGTAAAAGGAGAAATGCTGGCCAAGGTCGCCAGAGAGCTAAATTTGGGCGAATACCTCTTTCTCAGTCATGGAGAAGAAAAGTCAGGAGGTCGAGAAAAGGATTATCTGCTAGCCAATACTTTTGAGGCCCTGGTTGGGGTGATTTATTTGGAATTGGGTTATCAAGTGGCTCAAAAATTCATCCAACAGTTCCTCTTGGTCCATTTGGAAGAGATCTTGACCACAGGGGCCCATATTGATGCCAAATCAAAACTCCAAGAAAAAGCTCAGGAAAAAATTGGAACCACCCCCAATTATGAACTTCATAGTGAAGAAGGCCCCGATCACAACAAAGTCTTCACCATGACCGCTTTTATTGGTGAAAGAATGGTGGGCAAGGGAAAGGGCAACAGCAAGCAGGTGGCGGAACAGAAGGCGGCGGAGGATGCACTCAAACGTTTGAAATGGTGATTCTTAAGCAGCGGTGAGCGGTGAGCGATCAGCGGTGAGCTTTTTAATGCTGGATACCCCACCCCTCCTTTCTCCCCCTTTTTTTTCGCCATTCCATGACTTGGTCATGAAATGGTCTTTCACCTTAAGGATGGCCAATGGTATTGGTTGTCCTATCTCGTATACCTTCTATTTCCTCCCTCATGCCAGAGGGCTTTATAAGTTCTTTAGCGTCTTCCACTTCTTTAAATGCGGCTTTAATGGCTCTTTCTAGCAAAGGAGAAAGCTGAAGCCCAGTACGGTTATAATCTAACCAACCAAAATTTAGATGATCATCTTTGGTCCATTGTCCAGGACTTGTAAAAATGTGCTCAGAAAAACCTAAATCTGCAAAGATATTGCCGTCAAAATTCGCCGCTTTCAATCCTTCCCGGTACCCAGGATCGGAAAAGTCTTGAGATTTATTTGAAAGTGCTCTCAACTCATGATATACCCCGCTAAGTCGAGTGGCCAAAGGAATGGCCCTTGAAAAAACTATCTTAACATAAGCTTCAAGTTCTTCGTTCGGCTCCATTTCACAAATTTTTTCTGCAAATTGAATAAGGCCCATGCCAAATTCTATTCCAGGCAGAAGTGGCTCATAAATATAGCCAGAGACTAATAAGCTCAGGTAAGTTCGATAGTCTGCACTTAATAAGCATTCGAAATCAAAAATCGCTGCCCTCCTTGGATCCTTAAGGGGAAAAACATTAAGCACATCCTGAACTTCTTCGCCTTCTTTTGAACGAGGTAGTTCTTTCGAAAGATACGTAATTAAAGGTACTTCTTCGGCCTTAATAGGCTTTGAAAAAAAATTATTATCTTTTAAATACCCCCCTAATTTTTTGAACCACTCTTGATAGGCCGACTCAACTGAGTCATTACCTGGATTAAATTCAGTTGTTCGAATTTTTTCAAATTCTTCTGCTTGATAGCTTCTTGAATAAAAAAATTTCAGCCTAATAAGATCATGAAGCCTAACATCTTTATATATGATTGGGTTCTCTAAAAATAAGGCTGCAAGTTCATAGCCCCTTTCTTTAAGGAGTTCGATTCGAAGATCTGTTTCTGGCGCCTGATCTAAGTC
>CAZNDI010000060.1:0-7044 GCA_964571805.1 uncultured Candidatus Peribacteria bacterium | reverse complement strand
TGACACAGATTTAGAATGGAAATCCTTGTCAGCCAATTATTTGAAATCTTATTCGAGCGAAAGCGCACTTTTAGTCGACTACCCAAATAAAACTTTGCACGAAGCTTGCAAATAAGCTCAAACGGAACCAAAGAAAAAACCTCGCCGTCTTCGGCGAGGTTTTTTTAATTTAACTCATGCTACGCACCTTCCTACGATTCACTCTTCTTCAATCACAAGTGGAGAGCGGTGAGTGGAGAGCGAAGAGCTAATCTCAATTTGAAATTGCAGCAAGCTCACCGCTCCACGCTCTCCGCTCACCGCTTTTAAGTTGGCATGCTTAGAGATAATTCATAGTAAAAAGGGCACAAGGTGGGTGATTTCAGATTCTATTTAAGACAAGTCGTCAGCACCTCTACGCCTCCTTTTGGATTCACGTAAATCATATCTTCAATTCGCACGCCGCCTTTGCCTTCAACGTAGATTCCCGGTTCAATGGTAAAAACCATGCCAGGCTGGATTTTCTCTTTTGATTTTTTGGAGACTGTCGGGGCCTCATGGACTTCTAAACCTGTTCCATGCCCTGTCGAGTGGGTGAAATGTTTTCCAAAACCAGCGTTTTCGATGACCTCTCGGGCGACGCGATCGATCTCTCCAAAGGTCTTTCCTACGGCCACAGATTGAATCGCTTTTTGATTTGCTTCCAACACTTTTGTATAAATTTTTTGTTCAAATAGTGAACACAAATTTTGTTCATAATTTGTATAAAATTCTTGTTCACTATTTTTGGCTTCTTTATAAAAGAAAACCCGCGTCATGTCCGTGATGTAGCCTTGATAAATGATGCCAGAATCAATCAAAACCATCTCTCCTTTTTTGAGTTTATTCGTTCCTTTTTGATGATGAATGTCCGCGGTATCTTTGCCAAAGGTGATGATGGGAGGAAAAGAAAATCCATCCGCGCCCAACTCACGACTGATCTTGAGTAATTCCCATTCAATCTCATCTTCCGTCCGACCCGGTTTTAAGAATTTTTGGAGTTGGTTCAGTACCTCACACGCAATTTTGACTGCCTTTTTGATGAGCTTGATTTCAGTCTCATCTTTGATGATTCGTAACGATTCAACGATTCCCTCAGTCGCTTTCCACTTAAGTCCCGGTAAAGCTTTTTTGTAAGCTTTGAGTTGAGCCACCGTCATATCCCCTTCTTCAAATCCAATTTTCTCTAGCTTGCCCATCAGCCCTTTAAGTCCTTTGGCCTGGTCATAATAAGGCACACCGGCTTTCTGGGCGGTCATAAAATAACGGGCATCAGTGATGAGGATATGTTTTTTGGGGGTAACCAATAAACTCCCATTCGTCCCCACAAAACCTGTGAGGTAACGGACGTTATAGGGGTTGGTGACCAGGAGGGCGGGGAGGTTTTTGGTTTGGAGGAGGGTTTGGAGGTTTTTGATTCGGGTTTTCATGATTTCATAACTAATGATGAAACTATAACACGATAAAAGACAGATTTTAAGCAAGTTGATAGTTTACACTAAACTGTAAACTATAAACGGGCATAAAAACCATAATTCATTTTGAAATCAACTCCTTTTAGATTAGAATTGAGTTGTTTTAAAACTTAGAAACTTAAAAATAATCCTATGCCCAATCGAGACACCATCAAAGAAAACTTAAAAAATACCGTGACAGAAACCGATTTTGCAGGCTATAAAAAAATACATGTGGGCAAGGTGAGGGACACGTATGAGAAGGACGGAAAACGCATCATCATCACGACCGACCGGCAGTCGGCGTTTGATCGGGTTTTGGCCGCGATTCCATTTAAAGGCGGGGTGTTGAACTTATTTTCAGCCTTCTGGTTTGAACAGACGAAAGATATTGTGCCGAATCATTTGATTGCGACGCCTGATCCAAATGTGGCCATCGTCAAAGCCGTGAAGATTTTTCCTGTGGAAGTGATCGTGCGAGGCTACATTACCGGCACCACGGACACTTCGGCTTGGGTGAATTACGATAAAGGTTCACGGAATTACTGTGGGGTTCAACTGCCGGATGGTCTGAAGAAAAATCAGAAATTCGACACGCCGATCATCACGCCGACCACGAAACCGGAGACCGGACACGATGAAATGATTTCCCGAGAAGAGATCATCGCCCAAGGCTTAGTGTCAGAGGAAAAGTGGGATAAAATTGCGGATTATGCGATGAGAATTTTTAAACGAGGTCAGGAAATCGCGGCTGAAAAAGGCTTCATTCTGGTAGATACGAAATATGAATTTGGAGAAGATGCTGAGGGCAACATTGTTTTAGCTGATGAAGTACACACACCTGATTCTTCTCGATATTGGGTGGCTGAAACTTATCAAGAGAGATTTGATAATCACGAAGAACCTCAAAATTTTGACAAAGAGTTTTTAAGATTGTGGTTCAAAGATCACTGTGACCCCTATAACGACCCTGTGCTCCCCGAAGCCCCGGATGATTTGGTGGAAGAGCTGAGTTATCGCTACATCGAAATTTATGAAAAACTGACCGGGAAGACGTTTGAGTATCATACGGATAAGACGATTAAGGAGAGGATACAGAATAATCTTGATTCTTATTTTAATTCATTGTCTGGACTATGATTTTTATGATTAAATGAAGACTATGATTTTTTTAAGGGGGATGTATAATTAATTCTTAATTATACAATCATCAAAAAATAATATGTCTGGGAATGAATTCGTGAATGACCAGTATCAAGATTCGGAGTTGACTTCCAGAATTATTGGAGCGGCGATGGAGGTTCATAAGGTATTGGGGAATGGGTTTCAGGAGGTGATTTATCAGCGAGCCTTGGCGATTGAATTGGAGGAGAGAGGGATTAAATTTGTAAGAGAAATGGAAATGGACATCATGTATAAGGATTGTCATTTAGGAAAAAGACGGGTGGATTTCTTTGTAGAAGACCGAATCATGCTAGAATTGAAAGCAGTGATTGAACTGCAAGATGCACATTTGGCTCAAGCCATCAATTATCTGGAAGCGTACAACATGGAAGTTGGACTGCTGATCAATTTTGGTTCAAAAAGCATGCAATTCAAGAGGGTCATGAAGAAAAGACGGAAATTGGGGACCTCCCCCAGCCCCTCCCAAGGAGGGGGGCAAAATAAAGAAAAATCATAGTCATCATATCAATCATAGTTTTCATTTAATCATTTAATCATAGTATATGCTCGTCCCTATCATCATGGGCTCCAAAGTAGATGAGCCCCACGCTCGAAAAATTGCTGCTTATTTGGATGAATTTGACGTGAAGTCAGAACTTTATGTCGCTTCGGCTCACAAAGTACCAGAGTTGGTGATTGATATTGTCAACGAATTCAATAAATCGGGCGAAGACATTGTTTACATCACCATGGCGGGTCGGAGTAATGGCTTATCGGGAGTCGTCGCAGCCTGTTCGATTCATCCGGTGATTGCCTGCCCTCCGTTTGCGGATAAGGCGGATTATTTGGTAAACATCCACTCCACCACGATGTACCCGAGTGACACGCCCAGCATGTGTGTGGTCGATCCTCAAAATGCTGCCATGGCTGCGATTCGGATTTTGGCGTTAGTGAATGATGGGCTTCGAAAGAAGGTGGCGAAGCATATTGCGGCGGTGAAGGATGCGTTTTAGGGACCTCCCCCAGCCCCTCCGAAGGAGGGGGGCAAAATTTGGTTATACTATAATTTAAACTCAATTTTGCTCTCGCCCTTCGAGGGAGCTGGAGAAGATCACCAATAAATTTAAAATTTAAATTGCCAAGGTGTCACACTTTTGATACACTTGAATCAATCTAATTTATAAAGATGCCAACCGCCAAAAAACGTATTTATATTACTTTGGACTCTGAGCTTGAAGAAGCAATCAAAATGCTAGCCAAAAGAGATGATGTTGCTGAAGCTACAAAGGCGGCTCAGCTCTTAAAAAAAGCCATGGAGGATGAGGAGGATGAAGTACTGGCTATGATTGCAGAAGAAAGAATTGCCGAAAGAAAGAGAAAAAAACTAGATTTAATACCCTTTGAAGATGTCTTTGGAGCATAATTTTAAAATTTTTTTATATCCACAGGTCGTAAAGAATGACTTACCCAGCTTAGATGAAGCGATTAAAGAAAGAATTAAAAAGGACATAAATAAAAAGCTACTTCATTCTCCGGAAATATTTGGCAAACCGCTTAAAAGAACTCTAAGAGGTCTTAGAAGTATGAGATCTGGAGATTATCGTGTAGTTTTCGAAGTCAGAAGGAATCAAATAGAGATTATAACAATTTGTCATCGTTCCATTGTTTACAAAGTAGCTTTAGAAAGATTAATTAAACAAAAATGATCACCTCACTCTCCCCTCTCGATGGCCGCTATCAAAATAAAGTTTCGGAGCTCATCCCCTACTTTTCCGAATATGCCCTCATCAAATATCGCCTGATTGTGGAGATTAGTTTTTTTATGATGTTGTCGGCGGAAAAAGGGATTCCGGAATTGCCGGCTTTTTCTGATCAGGAGATCAAAATTTTGGAAGACATCTTGAGAAAATTTGATGAAAAAGAAGCTGAGAAAATTAAAGATATTGAAAAAACCACGAATCATGATGTGAAGGCAGTAGAGTATTATTTAAAAGGAAAGTTGGAGAAAACATCTCTAAAAAAACATTCTGAATTTATCCATTTTGCCTGCACGTCGGAGGACATCAACAATTTAGCCTATGGATTGATGATCAAAGACGCCAGAGATCGGGTGATGGTGCCACGGATGAAAGAACTGCTCAAACTTTTGAGTTCACAGGCGAAACAATGGAAGGCCATTCCACTCCTCTCTCTAACTCATGGCCAACCGGCGACACCGACGACTGTGGGGAAGGAACTTTTAGTGGTCGCGAAGCGCCTGGAACGACAAATAAGACTTTTGGAGAAACAGGAGATTTTAGGAAAACTCAATGGGGCGACGGGAAATTTTAATGCGCATCTTGCAGCTTATCCTAAATTAAAATGGGATGTATTGAGTAAAAAATTTGTACAACATTTAGGATTGACGCATAATGCCTACACCACTCAGATTGAGGCCCATGATTATCAGTCGGAACTGTATGACACGATGGCTCGTTTCAACACGATTTTGATGGATTTGGACCGGGACCTATGGATGTACATTAGTCGTGGGATTTTTAAGCAAAAGGTGGTGGCCGGCGAAATCGGTTCGTCGACGATGCCTCACAAGGTGAATCCGATCGACTTTGAAAACTCGGAGGGAAATTTGGGATTGGCGAATGCAATCTTACGGCATATGTCGGAGAAACTGCCCCTCTCGCGACTGCAACGGGACCTTACTGATAGCACGGTTCAACGGAACATTGGGGTGGGCTTTGGGTATAGTTTATTGGCTTATCAAAGCACGTTTAAAGGATTGAGCAAGTTAGAGTTGAATAAAAAAGTTATTCAAGAAGAGTTGGATCAAAATTGGGCTTTACTAGCCGAACCGATTCAAACGGTGATGAGGAAGCATAATATTCCGATGGCGTATGAGAAGCTGAAGGAATTGACTCGGGGTAAGGAAATCACGAGGGACATGGTGCGAGAGTTTGTTTCGTCGTTGGAGATTCCGGAGGAGGATAAGAAGAGGTTGATGGAATTGAGTCCGGAGACATATATTGGTTGGGCGGGGAGGTTTTAGTTCTTATAAAACGAATTGTATTAAAATATGCTTTATGCTATTTTAAAGCCTTAATTTTAACCAAACCTATTATGCTAGACAAGATTAGCAATTTCATAGCTGAGCACCCTAGGCTACGTAATACTGCAGGGATTACATTACTCCTCGGAACTATAACTGGTATGAGATCACTAGATGTTGATGGGCGAATTCATGAGGCTTGTACAGAAACAAGGTCAGCCATTGCTCAAACAGCTTGTACTGGAATTGATGGACATAGTTATTTCTATGGCGTAGGAGCAATGAATCCAGATAATACATTTGTATCAGGCAAAACTTATTCCCAGAAATAAGCAGCCTATTTGTCAGTGAAAGACAAGAAAAGATTGATAGAATTGAGTCCGGAGACTTACGTGGGGTGGGCGGCAAGGTTTTAGCTCCGAATCAAAGCGAATTCGCTCTAGCCTAAAAGTGTTTAGAAACATCCGTATTGAAAACAGTTGTGTGATATAAAAAATTAAGCTTCTTAATTAGTATTATGGCAAAGCCTTTAGTAGAATTAAGATCAGTGGTTGATGAGCATGAGGTTGTAAGACACCCCTTCTTACAAGATTTTTCTAAGGGTCAACTAACCAAAGATCAGGTTGTAAAGTGGTTCGAGCAGCAATTTCATTTTTCAACCTCACTTCCTAAATGTTTTGCCGCACTTTATGCACGAATTGAAGGCAGTCAGTGGAAAACGACAGGTAAACTAGCCGACTTAATTCAAACGGAGGCCTGGGGATCATCCGCACATGATGCTCATAGTATTTATTTTAAAGAAGTTGCGAAATATTTAGGAATAGATCTAGAGACTTTATCTTCTGAGGCACCTAGGGAATTTTCCTCAACATATATAAGAAAAAGGCTTGCTGTATGCCTAGATTCCAGATTTGATGTTACTACAGGACTCGCTGCTATCGCTTTGGGAAATGAATATTTGAATCTTCACATATTTAGAGCTTATAGAGAGGGAATTCATAAAATTGTCGGCTTAGAAGACTGCCCAACGGGCTATTTTGATGCCCATTTAAGAGATGAAGAAGATGATTTTTCTATATTTCAGGATTTGTATGAAGCTAATTCTTCCCATGAAAATAGGTCACAAGCAAAAGAAAAATTGATTGAATTACTAGATAGCAGAGTATCTTTTTTTGATGATTTACTGGCTTATTTGAATATAGACAATACAAATACTAAAAATTAATTGATGTTTAATTTATGGCCGTCAAAAACAAGACCACTCAAACCGAAGTCAACATCTCTGACTTCATCAATTCCTATGTTTCGACCGAATAAGATTTCAAATAATTGGCTGACAAGGATTTCCATTCTAAATCTGTGTCA
>CAZNDI010000059.1:0-7161 GCA_964571805.1 uncultured Candidatus Peribacteria bacterium | reverse complement strand
ACTCGCGATCCCCTTCATCCTCGTGCTCCATTTTTTCATCATTACCTTCACCCAATCCCATTGCCTCAAAAATCTTACCTCCCGCAATTTGATCCGCTAAAGCAGCCAATCCCAGGGTTCCAAAAACTTTAAATAAGCATCTCCTTGCTATGGCAGTACCTTTGCTGATTTCTGTAGCACCTGCTTGTACTGGCTTGGGTGAATCAAGCTCATCGTCTTCATCCGGTCGTCTTACTTGTTGGTCTTGGAGGGCCATGGTAAATAATAGTTATGAATAAATATTGTTAAGTTTTTCAAGTGCTTCATGATCCAGCATTTTTTTAAATGTGAAAATCTCTTCACAAATTAATAGCCCTGTTCTTTGGTTTTTTTTATTTATTTAAGCCAAATTTAAGTGTCAACAAGGGCTTGGCAGAAGGTATTATCTAGATTTTGTCCCCCTGAACGCTCCATCAAAAGCCCTCACCACGGGTGAGGGGTCAAAATGGTTTATTTAAATTTCAACAAATTTATTATGCTGCCGCTAAACTTTCTTCATCGTATTCAAAGCCGAATGTAACAGACTGTTCTTCTTGTTTTGACTCATCCATTCCCCCAAGAACATATTGAGGAGTTAGGCCAGGAATTTCTTGGGCATTAAAACCTGAATCGATAAAATCTAGAGATAGAATTTCTTGACGAGCTATTTCAATAGCTTGCATTAGGAAGGCAATTTTTTCTGAAAGAGTATCTTCCGCTTGATTCCGAGCCCCTTCTACCATTTGCTCCGGAGTAGAAGCTGTTTCAATGGTTTGCTGCATTTCAGCCAGCTTAGAAATTTCATCACCATCGGCACTCAATTCTCCGTATAATTTTGCTGCGAGCTTTAAACCGGACATGAAGGACATATTTTTATAAGTTAATGAATAAATATTTTTGAGAGATGTTTTTAACATCAAAAACAATCTTAAAGCCCAAAATTATCCCTGCATAGCCATGGGATTCAATTCCATCCTCAATACAGCTTAAATTAACTTAAATAAGCCAAAATTAACAGCCAACAAGGGTTTGACAGGTTTTACGCTCGATTTAAATAAATTAAATCGAGGTATGAAAACGGCTCAACCTTGTCGATAGTATTTTAAATACCCACAAAACATTGATTCATAAACATATTATGTGTCAACCATAGATTGACAGTTAATTGACTTTGAGCAAGTGTGCCTTATAATAATCTCCATTTAATTCGCCCTCCGCCATGCTACAAACCACCCTCACAGCCCTAGGTCTAAGTGATACAGAAACTAAAGTCTACCTTGCTATTTTACCTCTCGGCACCGTGCCTGCTTCAACGATTGGATTACGCCTCAAGATCCCTCGCTCGACGGCCAAATACACCTGTGAACAATTAGAAAAGAAGGGTTTGATCTTAGGACAAAGTAAAAATAATACCTTCTTCTATACGGCCAAAGACCCTAATCAGCTCTATAGTTTACTGGCCAAAGAAAAAAAACTTTTTGAAAAAAAAGAAGATGGCTTGAATCGAATGATGGGGAGTCTAAAAGATCTTTTTCGAGAAGATTTGAATTTGCCTAAAGTCAGGTTTTTTGAGGGGGATGAAGGCCTCATTCAAATGTTTAATGATGTTCTAGCGGAAAGAAAACCTCTTTATGGCTGCCTTTATTGGGATGAAGGCATGGATCCAGAACTAGGTAAGTATTTAAAAGAGTTTTATATCCCAGAGCGCAAACGACTTCATTTTCCTGCATGGCTCCTTTTTACTGATGATCAGGACACAAGAGATTATCAAAAAAGAGATCTAGAAATGAACCGAATCAGCCTCTTGGTTCCTTATAAAGAATTCCCCTTTGACATCTGCTACCATATTTATGGAGATAAGATAGCTTTTTACACCTCAAAACCTAATATGATGGGGGTCATCATTGAAAACTCTTTCATCAACAAAACCCAATTTTCCATCTTTAAAATGGCTTGGAATTTTGCTCGCAAGCTAAAGGCCAATAAAGCCTATGAAAAGGTGGAAATTTAGCCAGCTTTTTTTGTCTCAAAAACCACATAGGTTTCTTGGCGATGTCGCTTTCCCTCATTCATACCATAAAAAACGCCTGTCAAATCCCTGCCCTGCTCAAAGTTTTGCCTTAATAAAAGGGAATACTCTCCTTGATTTTCGGCGCTAGAATCAGTCTTAAAGACATAGATATCCTTTGGAAGAGACATTTCTCCTGAGGCCATTCTTTTAAGTTCAAGCTTAGGTAAATCTTTTGAGGTATATTGCCCCCTTCCATCAGAAGCCATTAAAATCAAATCCCCCGTTTTACCCTCCAAATCTTCCTCCTCCTCAACCTCTATCCCCACACAAATTTCTTGATTAAAATGCCTTTCTGAAGTCATATTACCTAGCGAGACGTGAGCTACAGTTCGACTACCGGGAGGTAGATTTGCTTTAGCAAAGCGATCTAGCATCGATCCAATGTCAAATTTCTGCCGATATTCCGGGGCCACATAAAGTGTGCCTATATAGTAGGTATTCGGAACCAATTTTCCATTTTTCATATAAGGCTTAACTTTAATTGTGCCCACCAATGTGTTGCCATTTTTGAGCGTGTAAAAAGTCGTTTCCGGATCTGACATATCCCGCCCTATACCTCGAATAAGAAACTCTCCATAGGTAGGAGCATGATCTTTGTAAGTTTCACGGATATATTGAACCAGTTGATGATAATCCTTTAAGCTAAAAATATTCTCATTTAAATAATTATCAGAGTTTGTCATCTCTTCCTTGTTCTTAATCATGGTTGGCCCGCCCTTGAAAACATTAACCTTTGTGCCTTCAAGCAAAAGGCTCAGCTCCTCTGCATCCTCAGCTAAATTGGTTAAATCCAATTTGAAACCAATCGCCTGAAGTAAGCAACCCCACAATTCTTGATCTACCTCAAATTGCTTAATCAATTCCTGTAAATTGATCTCCTTTTGGGCAGCCAACTTAAGAAAAAGGGTGGTTCGTTTTTCTAATCCTTGTTTGAAAATTTTTAGATCCACCTTCCTTTGAAAGGCTCTTAAAAAATAATCATGCCTCATATAATCGTTACGCAATCCAAACAATTCTAATATTCTTCTTGAATGACCATCTTCAAATGTTTTTTCTAAGGCATTCAATTGATAATAGTGCTGTAAAACTCTTGCGCCATAAACGGGGTCTGCTGATATCATTTCATTCACTTTAGCAGGCAAAGTAGAATCTTGATCGGAGGCTTGAAACGCCTGAATAAAAGTTGCCCCTCCTAAATGATCATCTCTCATCGATTGACCCGGCATAAATCCTTTAATAAGTGAGGAAAAATGGCTCCGAGCCAAATGATAATTTTCATCTAAAACCTCTCTTTGGTCTCCACCCAAGTGATGATAGTAGCTGACAAACCAAAAAAGGGCTTTCAAATTAAAATCTGGAGAGAAATAGAGGGTGTCCCGAATTTGACGAGGAAGATCCGCTAAAATAGCTCTTTTTAAAGCCAAAGGATCTAGTAAAAGTTTTTTTCTTTCCTGCCACCCCTTCTCAAGCTCTCCCGTTTTCCTGCTAACGAAGGAATCAACAGACCAAGGCTTGACCACCGCCAAAGCAAAATCGCGAGGCTGATCCAAAGGCGCTCGAGCTTCCGCCTCCAGGCGACTTCTTTGAATTCCGGATAAATTTCCAGGCTCAAAGAGTGAAGTCAACTTTCTCCTCGCCCCCAAACCTATTTGATGAACGAAAGATGGCGCTAAGAAGGAGGTGGGATCTGTAGACCTAAAAATATCCACTAAAAACACCTCTCGTTGCCCATTTCTATTTTTAGGATCTTTGGCAATAGCGAGTTTATCACGCTGCAAAAAGAAAATCTCATCTTGGTTTGGATCCAATAACAATTCACTTTCATTGCCTTCAGCATCTGTGTAGTTAGCAGGAATAGCCACTCTTGGCTGACCTTTACGCCCATCATTCAAATAGAAATAATAAAAATTCCTTTCTCCTTGAGTGGTTTCTTGACGATCTGGCAAAATAGGAATTAAACCGAAAGGCGCATAATCCAAGGTAATACCATAAATCCGGTCGGGGTCTGCAAGATAGGGTATTCTCATCAAAAAAAATATGATTATATGAAGGTGAAGGGCTGCTCTCTAAGGGCAGGAAGGGCATATTGCCTGAAAATATACCAAGTGGCAGGAATAATAGGATGTCGCATGGAATGCCAGATCCGATCCATAGCCCATTCCAATTCAGCATTTGTGATATTTGTTAACTTTTCATCTTCTGGAATTCCCTGGTAATCCGCTGCATATTCAAACAAAGCTGATTTTAGTGCTTCCTCATTTCCTATTTCTATAGCATGATAAATTGCCCGCCTTGACTTGTTTAAAGCGCGTTCATCATTTAAAGCCTTAAAAAGATCAGCTAGTAGATAATCTGCGCAAAAGGGTTCGTCCATCCTCGTTTGAACCTCTCCCCACTCCTCTTGACTCCCATGACTCAGCCATTCCCCTAAAATCCGCCTGACTTGTTGCCTGCAATGAAGAGGGACACTTCCATTAGCATCAGGCGCTTTACCAAAAGCCATTACCGCTCTGTATATTTCTAAATCCAGAAAAATTTTTCCCCCTCCCCGCTCCTCCAAAGCCCTTCCCATCAAATAACGAATATGACAAACGTGTTCTGCCTTTTCCTTAGAATCCATCAATGCTCCATAAGCTTTTATGAGATCAGCCAAGGCTAAAGCAGGGCTAAAATTACTTAAAAGTGGACCAGCAACCTGTCCAAAGGGTATTTTTCTGTATTCGATTTTTTCTCGGCGTGGCAAATAATAGTAATTTATAGGATTAGGTAGATTATTTTAATATATTTTTAATTTTTTAGCAAGTTTTATGAGGCAACAACGGATTGTCAGAGGATTGTCAGAAAGCATTTACGTTGCGGCAAAATTTGGCCTCACGTACAAAATAGTGATAGAGTATTTCTCGAACCAGCTTATTTTTTTATCCTCAAAAATCCCATGCACCGAACGCATACTTGCAACGATTTAACCCTAACTGATAACGGAAAATCAGTCACTTTAGCTGGGTGGGTCCACCGACGACGTGATCACGGCGGGATCATTTTTATTGATTTACGCGATCGTTACGGACTGACTCAGATTGTATTTGACCCGAATGTGGTGAAAAAAGGATTTGAAGTGGCCGAAGGGATTCGCTCGGAATATGTGTTAAAAGTGACTGGAGAAGTGCGAAAGCGAATCGAAGGACAAGACAATAAAAACTTATCCACGGGAGAAATTGAATTGTATGTCACCGAAGTCGAAATTTTGAACGAAGCCAAAACCCCTCCTTTTGAAATTGATGTAGAAAAAGTGGCCAATGAGGAACTACGCTTAAAATACCGCTATCTGGACCTTCGTCATGACCGCCTCAAAAACAATTTGATCCTACGCCACAAAATGATCATGGCCATTCGCAATTATATGGATGAGCAAAACTTCATCGACGTAGAAACCCCCATTTTAATCAAAGGGACGCCCGAAGGGAGTCGAGAATATTTAGTACCTTCCAGAATTTACCCTGGAAAATTTTATGTTCTTCCTCAAAGTCCTCAACAACTCAAGCAACTTTTGATGGTCGCTGGATTTGACCGTTATTATCAGATCGCACGATGCTTCCGGGATGAAGATCAACGAGGAGATCGTCAACCAGAATTCACCCAATTGGACATCGAAATGAGTTTCGTGGACCAAAAAGACGTAATGGCCATCAACGAAAAACTGATGATCCAATTGATCAAAAAATTCGCGCCCCACAAAAAACTTCAGGCCGAACCCTTTCCCGTTTTCACCTGGAAAGAAGCCATGGACCGTTACGGCAGCGATAAGCCCGACATCCGTTTTGAAATGCAACTGGTGGACGTGTCGAACATCGTCAAAGACAGTGAATTCGGCGTGTTCAGTTCTAATGTGCAATCGGGAGGCGTGGTCAAAGCGTTACGAGTGGAAGGTGCGGCCGAGTTCACGCGAAAAGAAATCGACGACATGACCGACCTAGCCAAAGTACATGGTGCCAAAGGCTTGGCCTACTTTGTTTACGAAGCGGACGGGAACATCAAATCCCCTCTTTCTAAATTTATGAAAGAAGATGAAATGAAAGCGATTACGGAGGTGACAGGCGCCAAAGCGGGTGATCTAGTTTTCTTCACGGCCGACGAATACGACACCGCTTGCGAAGCCCTGGGGCAAGTTCGCTTAGCCTGCGGGGATCGATTTAAATTGAGAGACCCAAATGTATTTGCCTTATGCTGGGTGATCGAATTCCCGATGTTTGAAAAAAACAAGGAAACCGGGGGTGTGGTGGCAAAACACCACCCTTTTACCAGACCAATGAACGAAGACCATCATCTTTTGGAAACGGAACCGGAAAAAGCCAGGAGTGTGGCGCACGACATCGTTTTGAACGGCAGCGAGATCGGTGGTGGAAGCATTCGGATTCATGAACAGAAACTTCAGGGGAAGATTTTTGAACTCTTGGGAATCACTCCCGAGGACGCAGAAAATAGATTTGGCCACATGCTGGAAGCCTTCACTTACGGCGCTCCGCCACACGGAGGCATTGCCTGGGGCATCGACCGCCTGATCATGATTTTTGCCGATGAACCCAACATCCGTGAAGTCATCGCCTTCCCCAAAGATCAACGGGCAAAGGATTTGATGTTGGGCGCTCCAAGTAAAATGCCGGACAAACAGGTGGAAGAGGCAAATGTTAAGGTGATTAATGAGAAATAGACCTTTCGTAGGCGCGCGATTAATCGCGCGCCTACGAAATAATCAAAAAAATTTATGGAACAAAAAAATCTCACCCTCGAAGAAAAAGTGGACCTCCTCCTTAAATACGAAAAAAAACAGCGAACCTACAATTTGGTCCGAATGATTTTTAGTATCTTGATCTTCTTTTTTGTCGTGATTCTTCCCGTGATCGGAATCATTTGGATTGGCGACTATCTCAAAGATTCTCTAGGATTAGATCCAGCACGCTTTAAGGAATCGTTGGAAAAAATACAAACCCTGACAGAGCAACTCCCCGCCTCACTCTTGTAATTCCTTCGAAGGGCTCCTGCGTTTTCTTCTACTCTTCTGTTTTTTAATCTTC
>CAZNDI010000058.1:0-7769 GCA_964571805.1 uncultured Candidatus Peribacteria bacterium | reverse complement strand
CATTGACTGCAGCTTCCGCAAACATCTCCTTTTCCCCATAAATTTCTTCGCTCCGTTTCACTTCGCTGCGACAATTTCTGGGGACCCCATTTTTCTGAAGGCAATATTTCTACAAGTATTCACATTGACTGCAGCTTCCGCAAACATCTCCTTTTCCCCATAAATTTCTTCGTTCGCTAATCGCTAACCGCGACAATTTCTGGGGACCCCATTTAATCGCAGGGGTCTGCTAACTTTTAATCCAAATTACTTTACTCTTGTTCATCCTATTCTCTTTGCCCAACTTTCCTAGTGCGTTGAGATTTTACTTGAATTTATAAATGGGGGCAACAAAAACCTTGATAAAATTGAGACGCCTTGATATAATACGTATATACACGTATAAGTACTCCCTATGTTAATTTCAAAGAAAAAACTCACGATTACGGTTGACTCTCAAGTTTACGAAGGCCTTCAAACCGTTATTGGAGCCCGTAAAATAAGCTCTTTTCTCAATGATTTGGCCAAACCTTATGTCCTTAATGAAGCCCTTGAGGATGCATATCGTCAAATGTCTGAAGATAGGGGGCGTGAAAAGAAAGCGGTTGAATGGGCAGAACATTTACTTTTAACAGATGATAATCATGAAACGTGGTGAAATATGGTGGGTTAATTTTGATCCTTCGCAGGGAGGAAAAATTAAAAAAAGACGGCCTGCTGTTATTGTGAGCAATGATAGCTCCAATAAATTTTTGAATCGAGTTCAGGTGATTCCGTTGACTTCAAATGCCGACCGCCTTTATCCAGCGGAAGCTTATGTGAAGGTGGGGGATAGGATGGCTAAGGCGATGGCGGACCAACTCACAACTGTAGCCAAGGAACGTTTAATCAATCGCATGGCTGAAATCTCTTCTGAGGATATGGAGGGGGTGGAACGAGCGATGATGATTCAGTTGGGTTTTTTGAAGTTTTAAAAAAACCGAAGCTATCAAAATGTATGCCTCGGTTTTTTTTGATTAATTCCATTTTACTGCACCACCTCTCCTTCAACCTCCCCATCCTCTTTCTTCTTATTCTTGTCAGTGACTTTGACATCATCTTCTCCACCCTCAGTTGAGGCAGGCTCTTTATTGTCATTGGCTTCCGTATTCTCAGCTTCCTTGTAAATCTCAGCACCGATCTTTTGAGCCTCTTGATCTAGGTCTTCAGTGGCTTTTTTGATGGCTTCAGAATCTGCTTTTTCATCTTTCAAAAGGTCTTTGAGGGCGTTGATTTTTTCATTCACCGGTTTTTTGAGGTCGTCCTTGATCTTGGCGTCATTGTCTCGCATGGTTTTTTCAAGTTGGAAGACCAGGCCTTCGGCTTTATTTCGAGTTTCGACGGCGTCCTTCTTTTTCTTGTCTTCCTCGGCATGCATTTCGGCATCTTTTTTCATCTTCTCGATTTCTTCTTCAGACAAACCACTGGAGCCTTGGATGGTAATCTTTTGTTCCTTGCCAGTTCCCTTGTCTTTGGCAGTCACATTTAAGATTCCGTTGGCATCGATGTCAAAGGTCACTTCAATTTGAGGCACACCTCTAGAAGCAGGGGGGAGACCGTCCAGAATGAATCGCCCCAAAGATTTATTGTCCCCGGCCATTTCTCGCTCTCCTTGAACCACGTGCACATCGACACTGGGTTGATTGTCAGCAGCTGTAGAGAAGGTTTGAGATTTAGAGGTTGGGATGGTGGTGTTTCGTTCGATCACTCGCGTGGCGACACCTCCTAAAGTTTCGATGCTTAAGCTGAGCGGGGTGACGTCCAAAAGCAATAAGTCTTTCACATCTCCCATCAAAATTCCTCCTTGAATGGCGGCGCCTAGGGCGACCACTTCATCGGGATTCACCCCTTTGTGAGGTTCTTTTCCAAATAGTTTTTTAGCCACCTCATTCACGGCTGGCATTCTTGTCATGCCTCCCACCATGATCACTTCGTTGATATCACTTGCGGATAATTTGGCGTCTTTCAGGGCTTTTTCGCAGGGTATTTTGGTCCGCTCAATCAAGTCGTGGGTGAGTTCCTCCAATTTAGAACGAGAGAGCTTCAGGTTCATGTGCTTGGGTCCACTGGCATCGGCGGTGACGAAAGGGAGATTGACGTCCGTTTCTTGGGCAGAAGAGAGCTCGATTTTGGCTTTTTCTGCAGCTTCTTTTAGACGTTGTAAGGCCATTTGGTCTTTGGAAAGGTCTATTCCATCTGATTTCTTAAAGGCATCCACGAGGTAGTTGATGACAGCTTGGTCGAAATCATCTCCTCCCAAGTGGGTGTCTCCATTGGTTGAAATTACTTCCAATACCCCACCTCCTAATTCCAAAATGGAAATGTCGAAGGTTCCTCCTCCTAAATCGAAAACCGCAATTTTCATGTCGGTCTGCTTCTTGTCCATCCCATAAGCCACGGCAGCTGCGGTGGGTTCGTTGATGATGCGTTTGACTTCCAGGCCAGCGATTTTACCGGCATCTTTGGTGGCCTGACGTTGAGCGTCGTTGAAATAGGCTGGCACGGTGATGACGGCTTCGGTGACGGGTTGGCCCAAGTAAGCTTCGGCGTCCGTTTTTAATTTTTGTAGCACGCGGGCCGAAATCTCTGCGGGTTTGTACCACTTTTCGTTCATCTTGATTTCGACTTCTCCGTTTTCTCCTGTTTGAGTTTCGTAGGGCATCATTTTGGCTTCCTCTTGAACTTCGGAAAGTTTGTGTCCAATGAACCGTTTGGCGGAAAAGATGGTATTTTTAGGGTTTGTGACAGACTGTCGTTTGGCAATGATGCCGACGGATCGCTCTTCTCCCTTTTCAGCCACAATGGAGGGGGTGGTTCGGTTTCCTTCTGAGTTGGGGATCACCACAGCTTCTCCGCCTTCCATAACGGCGACGCAAGAGTTTGTGGTACCCAAGTCGATTCCTATTATTTTTGCCATAATTTGTTGATTAAGTTACGTATAGTGGGTCGAATGGTGGGCCGAATTGTGGTGTCACGATACGGCCCACAATCCGGAATGTAGTTTAGCACTCAAAATTATAGAGTGCTAGAAAACGGCTGTCAATTATTTTTCTGTGCCATCGCCCACTTTCACTCGGGCGACTTTGATGACGGTGTCTCCCATAATGTAGCCTGGTTCAAACTCTTCAATGATGATGTCTTTTTCACCGGGTCCCGACATGAGTCCTTCGTGTTTTAGGGGGTCGAGTTTTTCTCCTACGGTTTTGATTTTTTGTATGCCCAATGTTTCCAAGGTTTTAAGAAGGTCTGCGTGGATGTGAATCACTCCTTTGGTCCACTGATTTTCTTTTAAATCTTCTGGCAGATGAAAAATACTTCGGTCTAAATTATCAATAAAAGGCAAGAGGCTCTTTAAGAGTTCAATGTTGGCGTATTTGAATAAACCGGCTCTTTCTTCTTCATTCCTTCGTTTAAAATTTTGCAGATCAGCCATGGCTCTAGCGAGGGCATGGGTGAGTTCTTCGATTCTACTGTCCTGATCGTCTTTTTTAGGTGAAGGTGGGTTTTTTTCATCTTCTTGTTGATCCTCTTTGATGTTTTGATCGACTTTGGCGCTTTCTGTTACTTCTTCTTGATCGTCTTTTTTGGCGTGGTCGTCTTGCATGTGTAAAAAGCTTAGGGGTACGTGTTTTGATGTTATCAAAAATGAAGGGGTCTCACAACCTCATCATGGGCTAATATTTTCAGGTTTTTTATTTTTGTGCTTCTTCTACAGCTTGTTGGAGGGGATTTTTTTTGTCATCTTGGCTCTGTTGGTAGGCCATAGCGGCGATGACGCCCAAAAGGAAGGAGATGAGGATGGTGAGGATTTTGCTTGATTTCATGAGCGCAATTTTTGAATTAAGGGTTAAGATTAACAAGCTTTTAAATAGAATTCAAATTTACTTCATGATGGATTTTTAAAAAATCAGCCAAACTTTATTTACTTTTTGAATGGTTTGAGGCTATTATCCGCCTCCATATCTAGAAAGTGCTTAATATGTATCGATCTAAAGAATTTCTTGCAAAAAAGTCGACCTCAACGCTCAAGCAATATTTAAATCTTTTTTTAGAACAGAATTCCTATGTTCGTTGTAAGGCCTTGAAAAATAGGAAGATTTTTTTCACTAAATTGCCTGCAGCTATTATTAAAAGAAAAGATTTAAGAGATCGGCTAAGAAGTTTTTGGGTTGGAATTGATATTTTAAAGAAATCGGATCATTTTTCCCATCGTGTAATTAAAGGAAATAATGAGTATGAATTTGAAGGTTTATCCTCAGAAAACAAGAGAGTTTTTATACATTTGCGCGAGGAAGTATCTAGAAAGGATAAGAAGCTTTTCCTCATTTCTACTTATTATAAGCCCACTCCCCCGAACTTTTTTTAAAAGTTGAAAACTTTTAAAAAAGTCCCCCCCCCCTAGCATTTGAGGCGCAGAACTTGTGGATTGTTTCTTTTTCCTAGGGGCGTTTAATCCTGACAAAGAGGGACCTAGGACCCGTACTCCAATGTAGATTCATTATAAGCTTTCTTGACCTTGTTTGTCAATTACAATTTGTTTTTCCCTCATAAATATGGTAAAAATGATGAGCTTGGTACCGTGGCGAAGTTGGTTAACGCTGGGGTTTGCAAAACCTCCATTCGTGGGTTCGAGTCCCACCGGTACCTCCACACAAATTTTTTAATTTAACTTTCCCAAAGAGGTTCTTTTGGGGTGTTTTAGTTAATTCACCTGGAAGACTGCCACCCCTTTGACTTACCTCTTCTTGGATCTTCCTTGGTATAAATAGCTCTAGTTTTACATCATCTCCATTAATTACAATGCGCTTAACGACATCTTTTACAATACTGCATTTGTCACTGTAAGATGTTTTTTCGTTGAGTTTGTCTTTGTATTTTTTCAATACTTCTTTAATGGACTCAATTTTTTCCTTTTTCAATTGTTCTGAAGTAAGCATTGATTCCACGCTTTCAAGTTCTTCTTTAAGGCCTAAATATTGTCTGTCTAGCTCTTTTAACCTGCCATTAAAGTCTTCTTTAGTGATTTGATTACCCATTCGGATATCGATCAAAATGGCCTTACTTGCTTCAACTTTATCCATTTGTTTTTTTAGGCTCACCCTTTGTCCTTTATAGAAGTTATATTCGGCACTTTGGTTTAGTTTCTTCTGCATGTATTCAAGGGCTGCCTTTGGATGTTTGAGCAAGTTTTCTATTACTGGGAATATAGTCTCTTCTAAAATCTTTTCTGAAATATGCGAGGCTCTACATGTTTTAACCACTTTGGATTTATTTGTTTTTAAACACCTGTAATTCTTTGTTTTTTTGGAGGACATGTATCCTGTAAAGCTTGACTGGCATAATCCACAAACTATTTTTCCTGAAAACATATAATCATATTTTTTATTATTACGACCACGTTTCATAGCTTCAAGCTTTCTTTTGGCTTTATTAAATGTTTCATCATTGATGATTCGTGGACACTCCATTTCAATCCAATCGCTTTCTGGTTTTTCTTTTCCACTGCCATCTCGACGATTATAGTAATATTTTCCAATGTAGTGTGTATCTCCTAACTTATTCCGAATAGTTGTTTCACTCCATTTACCAACAGGGTTTGCCCTCCTGTATTTTCCTTTATATTCTTTATCTCTGTTAGTTAAAACACCTCTTTTGCTTAAAGCGCGAGCAATTTCTAAAGGGCTATAGTCTAGATCTACGAACCAGTAAAAAATATCTTTCACAATTTTTGAGTCTTCCTTATCGGGGATGATAATTCTTGTGCCCTTAGTGCCCTTTAAACCCTTGGTGCTCTCAACTTTATAGCCAAAGGGGACTGCACCTCCCACATAACGCCCAGCTCTTGCTGCACTTATCTTTCCTTCACTGGTTCGCTCAATGATCAAATCCCTTTCGAATTGGGCTAAAGTTCCGAATATATTCATCAGTAACTTTCCCATAGGGCTGGTATCAAACTTTTCTGAAACAGAATAAAACCCAATTTCCATCTCTTGTAGGCTTTCAATTGTTTCTAGTAAATATCGCATTGAGCGAAAAAATCGGTCTAGCTTGTACACTACTACTAAATCAAATAGCCCCTTCTTAGCATCTTGCATAAGCTTTTTGAGGGCAGGTCTTCCTTCGGGTGGTAGGGTGCCAGAATATCCCTTATCTTCGTAAATTAGAGATCGATCATATATCCAACCATCATCTGAATGAAATTTAATGAAATCCTCAATCTTTCTTATTTGCGTGTCTAGGCCAAATTTTTCACCCTGTTCGTCTGTGGATACTCTTATATAGATTGCAATCTTTACTTTTTTACTTGAATTCATGGAGTTTCATTACTTTTTCGATAGTAATTATACTTTAATTAAGGCTTAATTAAAAGGAATTGCTCTTTATTTAGCCAATAATATAAATCATAGTATACTCTTAATGTGTACATTTTTAAAATTAGCATGAAAAATCCAAATATAATCATCACTGTTGGTAAAGAATCGTCTTCGGATGAAATTTCCTTGGTTAAAGAATATTTTTCTGAATTTGAGACTGAAATTAATAATGAGTACAGAAGATTATCTGCTGGAGACCTACCAATGATCGTTGATGTTTTGGTTAATTTTGGAGTAGGGGTTTTAGGTTCAGCAGCTTATGACCTATTAAAAAACTTATTGAAAAAGTCAGAAAAATTTGTAAAAACTAAACAAATCAATCGAAGGACTTCCATTCATGTTAGAACAGAATTTGAGACATATTCCTTTACAGAGAAACGTATTTTCATTCAAAGAAAAGCGGAGCAAATCGATTTTGATTCTGTAGAAACAATGCTTGAATCTTCAGAAGATGCTAAAGGTGGAATTTGACGCGCGGCTTTTATTTGACTAAATATATTTTTTATGTATAATAAATTTATATGCTGAGCCAGTCACCTAAATTGAGCAGCCTTTCAACAAAATATTTAATTTCCGCTATATTGGGAGGTGTTTTGAGTTTAAGTGGATGTAAAAAAGAAGGTCATACCCAGCAGCCAGAGGTTGCTACAGATGCAGTTGAGCTCAAAGCTGATAATGTAAGCGAAAATAAAATTAAAAAGGTCGCTGCCAGTAGATCAAATTGTCAATTGCTTTTTAATGATATCATCGCACTAAAAAGAAAGGCAGACGATTTATCTTCTGTTAAAGAAAAAATAAATAGTATAGATGAACAGGGGGAAAGTGAAGGGCGGCCATATCAATTTGAAGAAATTTTGGCCCCAAGCTGGCTAGAAACAAATCAAACTCTTTTGAAAGCCCTATCTTGGCTGAATGAATGCAAATTTAATGACAACTTAAAACAGCAACTTTCCAATTTAGAAAACCTGGAATTAGTCGATCTTATGCGGACCATAGATGGAGCAAGTGAGTTTATGGCAATTGCCTTTTATAAGGGTATCGATGTAGATGAGCTTGACGCCAGGGATGCAACCACTGAAAAACCAAATGAGGCATTGATCATGAATGCTGCATTTGAAGTCATTTTTGGAAGAGGCCTGAAGGATGATGAATTCAATCAATTTTTAGATTTAGCGCATTTGATTCAGGTATATCCTGATAAGGTGAGTTATTTAAGCGAAGAAAATATTTTGAAGTTCAGAATAATACTCTTGGCGGGTTTAAGAAAAGCATTTGATCAAAATAAAGACCTGAGTTCTGATGCAATATTCGGTTTGAAAACTTTGGGGGAAGAGGGGGCAGGCATTTTATTTGATTTTATTGAAATCTCAACAGATA